>NZ_JALKBX010000075.1 GCF_023227745.1 Natroniella acetigena
CATCTTTCCAGTTTTCAGGAATAGAAATATTAATTTGAACATTTTTCATTAGTTATCCCTCCTTACATATACATTATATCATAGTAGAATGTATATGTAAGTAAGAGAAAGTAGTTTTATAGGAAGTTGGAAGGATATTATATTTTTTAATCCAATATTTAATTGCATTAAAAAATGTCGGCATTCATCCAGAGGGCAAGCCCATCTGGTTTTCTGCCGATAAAATCTATAACTTACTTGACTTAACGCGTATAATTAACATATATAGTCCCTTGATATAATAAATCACTTACCTACCCTATAATATTATAACCAGCATCAATATGAATGATCTCTCCTGTTACACCTTGAGATAAATCACTTAACAGATAAAGAGCACTCTTAGCAATCTCTTCTCTCTTAACCAACCTCTTCATCGGAGCCCTTTCAGAAAAAGCCTTCAACAAACCTCTAAAATCAGAGATTCCACACGCTGCTCGAGTCAAAACTGGTCCCGGTGATAAGGCATTGACTCTAATCCCATCTTCTCCAAAATCATCTGCTAAATAAGCAACAGATGCTTCTAAAGCCGCCTTGGCAACTCCCATTACATTATAATTAGGCATTACCTTTTCACTTCCATAATAAGACAAAGTAATTGCTGTTGAATTTCTCCCCTCCATCAATGGTTGGGCCAACTGTAATGCCTTCGTAAATGAATAAACACTGATCTCCATTGCCTTAGTAAAGCCTGTTCGAGAAGTAGCTACATATTTTCCTTTTAATTCAGACTTTTTAGGACCTCCAGCAATTGCATGAACTAAAAAATCCAGTTCACCCGCAAAGTAATCATCCAATTTAGTAAAGACTTGAGTAAACTGTTGATCATCCAATACATCTAACCTTTCATAAAATTCTGCTCCTAACTCTTCAAATAATGGTATCACCTTCCTGGCTACTTGCTCATCTTGATAAGTAAAAGCCAACTCCGCTCCTTGTTGTTGCATCTTTTGAGCAATACTCCAAGCAATTGATTTTTTATTTGCAACTCCCATAATTAAACCTTTCTTCCCTTGCATTAAATTTTCAGCCATCATTTTCACCTCTGCAGTTAATTATTTAATTCAACAATCTGCAACTACTTTTTCCAATATCCCTATAGTATAAATTCTGAATTTGGTTTTTAATCCCTTTTTTTGCAATTGATTTTATATTTAAGTTATTATTAACTACTCTTGAGGTTCTCTTGACTTAGCTATTTGATTTTCCAAATTAACAAAGTTCGGTTGAGTAACACAACCTGTTGCACTGGCAATTATATCTTTCTGACCTGCTCTAGTATAAACCCCTTTGAATTCATGATTGTATAAAAATAGTCCTAAAATATACTTGAATTTTTCAAATTTGAGTTCTCCATCTGCAAAGACTGCTAAATCTCGACTAGGTAGTGAACAATATTCCTGAACTAAATAAGTTCCAGACTCTATCTCTTCTAATTTAGTCTGCCACTCTTGCTCAGTTACATCTTTGCCGATTACTACCCCTTGAGCTCCATATAAGTCCATTGGTTTTAAAACAAACCGTTCCTTATTATTCTTTACCTGCTTAACTAATTTTTTATTGGCTGGTTGATAAGTAAATGTCAGAGGAATGTGCTGTTTAATAAATTCTTTTTCAGCTTGATCTAGAAAATCGATCTGCTTCTGATTATGTAAGATAGAAAAGATAATCTTATTATGTATAATCTGCGATCTAATCGGGCCAACTACACAGACATCTTGATTACGATAGGCAGCTAGAAAGCTATCTATTTCCTGATAATGCTCCATTAAATCTAAAGTCACTGCCCGCCGATAAATTAAATCCACCCTGAAATCATCATTATATAAGTCAATACCATCATAAGTTAATTCCCTAGGATCAATAATTTGGGTTGAATAACCCTTCTGGTTTAATATCTTTTTGAAACATTTGAACTCACTGACCATTCCATAACCTTCAAAATCCATGATTCCAATATTCGGTCGTTCTAGCTGACCTCCAAATTGACGATAATTACTTAATAAAGTATCCACCCAACTATCTAATAGTTCATAATACTCAAAACTATAATTCGTAGCAAAATCTTTAACTACTGCAGCATCCAAAAAGTACTTCTCTAAAGTATTTGTTTTGACCATTCCCGAAGAGCCATCTGCATTCAACTCACAAAATTTAAATTCTTCTGGTCCATGATAAAATATATCAAAACGGGCCATCGGAAAATAAGAGTCATAACCAGGATCAACTAAGATTAACTCTTCTAGGTCCTTAGAAAACCCAAAGTATGATCGAAACTCTTGGTCAGTTAAATATCTATCAATGACTTTAGTTAAAATTGTAGCCATTTGAGCAGTTAATTCTTTGAATTTGTCGTTCTCTAAAGAACTGAAAAAAAAAGGCTGATATAAAAAAGGAATCACTGCCCCTTGATAATAGGCAGCTGAATCCTCAAGTTTCTGGGCCAATAATTGATAATCTTCAGCATATCTTGCTGTATCTACTGTTAATAGCTCTTTGTACTTCTGAAATAGTTGATCCATCATCTATTCCCCCTTAACATAAAGATTCAAAATATCCCTTTTGAAAGCTTCTGTTCTGCCTGCTTTTAACTTAGACTTAATCTGGCTTGCTAGAGTCTGTTTAGCATCAATAATCTTAGCTAACGGCTCCAAATAATCAACTTCTGAACTGCTAAGACCCCTTTTGGCCCACTCCAATAATTGAGCAGCTAAATCTATCAACTTATAATTACCTAAGACTGCATCTAAGCCATCAACCATGCTTTCTTCTCGAGCAGCTAAGACCTCCTCTAAACTGAATCCTGCTACCAATTTAGACAACCTTTCTAAATTCTGTTGCTCATAAAATAATCCTTTATATAAAACCACCATCGCCCAACTCAGATCAGGAGGAATAGAATCTGTCATCCTGATCTCAATGAATTGTTTTAACCTAACATCAGGAAAGACCATCGTCAAGATATGCTCTAGTTCCTGAGTCCCAAACTCATTCTCCTTAAAGATCTCCCGGCAGTTCTTATCTCCAGTTGTTAGACATTGATCATTGGTCTTGAGCAGTATTGGCTCTCTAGTCAAGATATACTCTGCATATTTTCTATAACCAAAATCCTCCTCAAATACCTCCTCAATAATCCCAGTTCGAGCAGGATCAGTATTATCCCAAATATATGTTCGTAAAGTCTGTTGCGAATAAACCTCTCCTTCAAAAACAGGAGCATTATCTGTCAATATCGCAAAGAGCGGAGATAAGGCATTAGCAACTCGAAATTTATTTATAAAATCCACTTCATCCTCATAATCCAGAGCCACCTGTAAAGCTGCCGTTCCTTTCATCATATTATGGGCACATTTTCCCTTAGTCTCTAAGTAATCTGACATAATCTGATACCTCTGTTTAGGATTCCACTCTATCTGATCAATCTTACTTTTAGGCTGATAACCAGTTGTTACTAAATAGTAATCTTTATTATCTAAGATTGGAATTAAATCTTCTAAAAAAGCAGAATAGATCTCTTTGAGTTTCTCAATCTCTCCCTGTGGATAACTACTGATCTCTATTTGGCCCCCAGGTTCTAAAGAAACCTTCGCCTGTTGAGAAGTTAAACCGACTAAATGACCATTTTCCTCTTCTTTCTCCCAACCTTGCCGGGCCAACTCCTCTAAAATATCTTCTATTCCATCATCATCTCGATAATCAATTGCTCGCCAAGTATCCTGCTCTACTATGAAATGCTCAAACTCTACTCCAATCTTTTGCTGAGTAGTCTCTCCTTCTTTAAAAAAACCTTCTAGCTTATCTAACTGCTTTTGATACTCCACCTTCTTCACCTCATTTATGTAAATCAATCCTTTCAGTTAAATTGGATTTCATGAACTATACACCTTGCTCTAATATAATCAGCCCTACTAAAAAAAGAACTATTTTTGAATTCCTTATTCCTTATTCATAAGACTACTTTCTTAACATCGCCCTTACCTTCGGATTTCTCTTTCTTTCTACTTCCAAAGTACTCTGACCCAGATGCCCGGGATAAACTACCAACTGAGCATCTAAGTTTAATACTTTTTCTGTAATTGAATCAGCTAACTGTTGATAACTTCCTCCAACTAAATCTGTTCTACCTACTGAGCCTTTAAATAAAGTATCTCCTGTTAATAAAACATCATCTATCTTAATACAAATCCCCCCGAGGGTATGACCTGGAGTATGGATTATTTCTAATTTTAATTGACCTACCTTTAATTCTTCCCCATCTTGTAATATTTTATCAGCTGCAATACTCATACTCGGCACTGAACGACTAATCGATAAATTCAGCTCTGGTTTAAGCAGACCCTCTTGACCAGCCTCATGAATCCAGACCGGTAAGTGCAACTCCTGTTGTAAATCCTCAACAGCTAAAATATGATCATAATGACAATGAGTTAAGATAATAGCTTTAATATTCAACTCTTCTTGTTCAATATAATCAAGAATAATCTCCTTCCCACCACCTGGATCTACAATTATTCCTGTTCCTTCTTCATCAGTTACAACATAACAGTTAACGTTCCCTATTCCCACTGTGAACTTTTTTAAGTTCATTATTTTTGTCCTCCTTCCTTATTGATATAAAGCAGAGCTTTATATCAATTGTTATCAGGAATCAGTAGTCAGTAATCAGTAAGTTCAAAACCATCTAAACCTTGTGATTTAAAAACTTTTAAAGAATTTGAACTTATAATTTTCCTGATTCCTTATTCCAGATTCCTGATACACAACCTTAAACTTGCTTTTATTATTTTAGTATATACTAATCACTATTATAACAGTACTGTAGCTAAGAATAAAGGTTTAACATCTAATTATTGATTGCACTGTAAAAACTAACTTCTCAAACTACAATACACAATATATAGTAGTTGAAGACTTAGAAGCATCTTACCAGCGACATCAAGAATTAGGATATGAAGTCAGTGGAGTGTATTACTTCTTAACCAATCCAGATGGATATCGTACCGAAATTATTCAAAATTAAATTGAGTTAGCCTCCTTTAAAACCAAGGAGGCTTTTTTCATATCTATGCACTTATACTTTAAGAACTACTCTAATTCCAAAAATAACTGCTCAAAATGTTGACTAGCATAACCTCCATAATAATTAATTCTTTCCTTATAGAAATTATAACGACCTAACACTTGAAATAAGTATCTATGAAAAAGCTCATCTGAATGTTTAGAATTAGCATTTGTAAAGCCCTGATTATAAGAGATGATTATTCGATTAAGATCACCATCATAAAGCTGAGAAGCTAAAGCTAAGTAATAAACAGCAAATTTGATTCCCAGATCAGTTGCATCTAACTTCCGCCATTTATTATAATCAACATTTAACTGATCTGCAATCCATTCAGCAGTATCTATCTTCATGCTAGATATTCCAATACTTCTTCCTTGATCATAATCACTTCTCGAAACAAAGTTAGTCTCTGTTTCCAAAATAGCAGCAACTAACAAGGGATCGATATCAACATTAAATTGATCAGAATAATAATTAGACCACTTGATTATCTCTTCAGTATATTCTTCAACTCTAAACTTAGGTAGACTGACAGTTGTATTGTAGGCATTATTATGGATATATTTAATTCTATAATTTAAAAAGCTTCTTATTTGTTGCTCCTCCCTTTGTACAGTATATCCCATACTAGTAGTAGACATAATCAACAAGAACACTAATAACATAGTAACCATCTTTGATTTCATGGTTGAATCCTCCTTTTTTTGAAATAATTAACATATTATATACTATTCATTATTTATTTCGTGCAGAACCATTATTTTAGTTAAAATAGTATTTATTATTATTCTCTCTAATATAAGAAGATACCTTCCCATTCTACTCAAAAACATTTACTGAATATCAAATAAAGGATTCAGAGATACTATAAAAAAAGGTAAGGAGTTGATTAATAATGGATAGAACAGCACTCATCATAATGATTATCGGAGCATTAAATTGGGGATTAATCGGTTTATTTAGATTTGACTTAGTAGCAAGCCTTTTTGGAGGACAAACTGCAATGCTTAGTAGAATAATCTACTCTATTGTTGGGATTGCCGGACTATATTCTATCAGTTTACTCTTTAGAGAACGAACTCAAAATGAAATTGAATAAATCTAAAAAAATAATAAGGCCTTATTAATAAGGCCTTATTATTTCATACTACTAATCCATTTTTAGTTAAATCAAGATATTCACCCGCACTCAATAAGCTTTGATGACAATTCAGAGCTTGCTCTAACCAAAAATTTAAACTATCCTTTTCGATCAAATCAATAACATCATACATACATAATACTAATAAATTACTATCTTCTAATACCTCATTCATAACCTCTTCAAACTCCCAAACAGCTTCTTGACCTACTTCTTTTACTACTTTACTGACTTGATATAAGACCCTAACCTTACTAAATTCTCCTGCAAAAAAGGTTCCTAATTCTTCTTGCAAACCATCTTTGCCACGTTGCAAATAAACTTTTATTAATTCCAATTCAGATATAAACTCCAACTGAGCCGCTTGCTGATAGTGCTCATCAAGAGCTTCTAAAATCTGCTCTTTTAACTCGCTTTCTGCATAATAAAGGACTTTTTCCCCTTCTTTTAAGCCTTGACTTAAAAACTGAACTGTTTTTACTAAAAAATGTTCCTTGCCATAATATAAGCTACATACATGTCTGCTAGTACTCCCACTCTCTAAACTCATCTCGCTCCTCCTTTAATTCCACCTCAAAAAACTTATAGAACTTATAAAACTTATAATCAATACCTACTACAGTATTTTTAGTGATTTAAAGAACTAAGTTTGTGATTCACTTGTCAATATTATAACAAATATTAACAAGTATCGCAAGTGAATTTGTTCTTTTAATTACATTATTTAACATTTAGTCTGGGGGAAGGATCTCCTCTTTAATTAAATTTTTGGCTCATAATAATCCTCAATGCATTAAAGATAGCTAATAAAGCTACTCCTACATCTGCAAAAATGGCTGCCCACATCGTTGTCAATCCAAATAAACCCATAATTAATATAATTCCTTTAACTCCTAATGCTAAAATAATATTTTGCCAGACTACTCTTCGAGTAAAGCGGGCAATCTTAATTGCCTCTACTAGTTTAGTCGGTTCATCTGTCATCAATACAACATCTGCAGCTTCAATAGCTGCATCTGAACCTAAGCCACCCATTGCTACTCCTATATCACTCCTTGCTAAGACAGGAGCATCATTGATCCCATCTCCTACAAAGACAACTTTACCTCCTTCTTCTTTCTCTTGGATAAAACTTTCCATTAATTCAACCTTATTTTCAGGTAACAACTCTGCATAATATTGATCTAGCTTTAAATAATCTTTCACCTGTAAGGCAGCTTGCTTACGATCACCAGTCAACATTGTTAACTGCTCAACCTTTAATTCTCGTAAAGATTCAATTGCCCCTTGAGCATCTGGCTTAACCTGATCAGAAATCAAGATAGTTCCGAGTACCTCTTGCCCATAACTAACATAGACTGCTGTTCCTTTAAAATCACTAGCTTCAAATTGAACCCCTGCTGCAGTCAATAACTTTTGATTACCTACTAATAGTTCTTTCCCTTTTACAGTAGCGGTTAATCCCTGACCAGAAATCTCTCGATAGTTATTAATCACTTCACTACTGACTTCTGTTGGACAAGCCTCTACGATTGATTTAGCGATCGGATGATTAGAATTTAATTCTATTATTGCAGCCAACTCCAATACCTCTTCTTCTGTCCAACCAGGTTGAGTATCGACCTCAATCACCTGAAATACTCCTTCTGTTAAAGTACCAGTCTTATCAAAAACAACCTGCTTCACATTATTTAAAGCTTCTAAATAATTACCCCCTTTGACTAAGATTCCATTTTTGGAAGCAGCCCCAATCCCACCAAAAAAGCCGAGCGGAATCGAAATTACCAGAGCACAAGGACATGAAATAACCAAAAATACTAAAGCCCGATAAAACCAGATACTGAATGCTTCCCCTGTAAATAATGGTGGTATGGTAGCCACTAAGAAGGCTCCTGCTACTACCAAGGGCGTATAATATCTAGCAAATTTAGTGATGAAATTTTCGGTAGGTGCTTTCTTAGCAGCAGCATTTTCAACTAAATCTAGTACTTTAGCTACTGCAGAATTATTGAATTCTTTTTCTACTCTAACGGTCAAAACCCCATCTTGATTAATAAAGCCACTTAAAATCTCATCGCCTACTGTTATCTTTTGAGGTACCGATTCCCCAGTTAAAGCCGAAGTATCAATCCTTGCTTCTCCATCAATCACTCTACCATCAACTGGGACTTTATCCCCTGCTTTAATAATAACTATATCTCCAACTTCAATTTTTTCTGATGGCACTTGCTTAATTTGATCACCAACTTTTAAATTAGCATAATCAGCTTTAATCTCCAACAAGGATTTAATTGAACGTCGAGAATGATCGACAGCTCGTGCTTGAAAAATTTCACCTACTTTATAAAATAACATCACTGCCACTGCTTCAGGAAACTCTCCAATTGCAAAAGCTCCACTCGTAGCAATTGTCATTAAGAAGTTTTCATCAAACACTTGTCCATTTCCAATATTTTTAATTGCCTTTAAGACTACTGTTCCACCTATTATTAAGTAACTAGTACCATATAAGATTAACTGGTGGAGAAAAGAGAGATCAAATAATAAAGCTACTACAAAAAAACTACTCCCCACAATTAATTTAATTATCCTCTTTTGCAAATTATTATTTTCTTCTTCTAATCTTTCTGGCATTCCAACTTCTTCTTCAGTAGATACTCTAACCTCAGGTTCTATCTGATTGATAATCTTATTAACTGACCTAATTATTTCACTTTCCACTCCATCTTGCTCAGTTATAATTGTCAACTTTTCTGAAAGAAAATCCAATCTTGCCTCTTGTATATTAGATAGCTTATTAACTTCTCTTTCAATCTTAGCAGCACAATCTGCACAACCCAGCCCTTTTAGTATTAACTCTATCTTTTTTTCCATCTTCTTTAGCTTTAAATTTGAGTCTATTTTCTCTTCCCCCTTTATTGCTTTATTTTTAGCTTTAGACTCTTTTTTTATTTCTGTAACCAGCTTTTTGGCCTCCATTTAATCCCTCCTAATAATATTTTCATTTAGATCAAATTTTAACATCACACTACTTAACAGATAGATAAGTTTTTATGCCCTCCATCCATTTTAATTGATAATTAATAGTTTAAAATTAATAGTTAAAAACCTTCAAAACCTTTGAATTTATAGGCTTGATCTTCAACTCTCAATTATCAATTATCAACTATAAACTGAAGCTTTATAATACCAAAAATCAGATTAAATTAATTCTTATAACTACTGAAACAGCTAACATATGAATACTTATTCATATGTTAGCTGAAAAAATACATGAGTGTTTGTTCATATATTACTATTATATACCCCATCAGCAGGAATTGTCAACAAAATTTGTTATTTTCCTTCTTTAACATGCTCCAATCCTTGACTAAATAATTGTAAAACATGATCATCATCTAATGAATAATAGACAACCCTTCCTTCCCTTCTGTATTTAACCAGTTTAAATTCCCGTAACTTTCTTAATTGGTGAGAAATAGCAGATTGACTCATCCTTAATAATTCAGAAATATCACAGACGCATAACTCCTGCTTAGCTAAAGTATGTATAATCTTAATTCGCGTCGGATCCCCTAAAATTTTAAAAACATCTGCTAATTGAGTAATAACTTCTTCAGATAACTCATCCTTCTTCAGTTCTTCAATTATTTTCGATTGGACACAGTATTCCTGACAAACTAACTTATCGTCTTCCATCTTCATCCTCCCCATTTTAATTGATAATTTACAATGTACAATTTACAATTAAATTTACTCATTGAAATAGCAAATCTATCAATCATTACTGCAGCAATTAAAAAAGGAATTCCTAACCCTAATGAATAATTAACCAGCAATAGAACCCCCATTTCTATCGTCTGGGAAGTTCCTGCATACAATAAAATAGAAGCTAAAATCGGGCCAACACAGGGCGTCCAACCAGTAGCAAAAAAAAGCCCCATCAAAATAGAGCCAAACCAACTGCTATTGATATATAGTGTCAGTAATCTGTGTCTGTATCAGTGAAGATCAACACCTTTAAACACCTCAAACATAGGTTTTGAAGTTAGTTTTTTTACTGACACTAATTACAGACACTGACAATAGAGATAGGTAATCCTTCAATAGTATTGTTACCTATTTTCAGATTTTCCCCCTCTTCACACCCAGCGTGA
>NZ_JALKBX010000076.1 GCF_023227745.1 Natroniella acetigena
GTAGATTGTCTTCACAATACTAGGCGATACTTTTCATATCGCAACAGATCACACCATAATTGTAATAAAGCTTCACTCCAAAACCCTATAATACAAAAAAACATCTTAAGTTAACGCCAATGACTCAAAATTATAAAATAAACTTTAGAAGATTAAAATGATAATTTCTTCTTCTCTAAATTATGAACTGCCTCAACAAACCTTACAGTTCCTGTTTTAGAACGCATTGCCAATGAATGAGTCCTAACTTGATTTGCTTCAAACCTAACACCTTTTAATAATTCCCCATCTGTAACCCCTGTTGCAGAAAAGATAATATCATCTCCTGCAGCTAAATCTTCTAACCTTAAAGCAGCCTCTACATCTTCTAAGCCCATTTTACGAGCCCTTTCTATCTCTTCTTCACACTGAGGGACTAACCTTGCCTGCATATCTCCCCCTAAACACTTCAAGCCACAAGCTGCCAATACTCCTTCAGGAGCCCCACCAATTCCCATCATCAAATCAACTCCAGTATCATTTAAAGCGGTTGCTAAGGCAGCAGCAACATCACCATCACTGATCAATTTTATCTTGGCCCTTGTCCCTCTAACTTGCTCCATTAATCCTCCAACCTTACGATGGCGTGGCTTATCTAAAATTACAACTGTCACTTCCCTTGCTGGTTTACCCATTACCTTAGCAACCAATTCTATATTCTCTTCAACTGTTAAGTTAATGTCTATTACCCCTGCAGCCTGAGGGCCAACTGCAATCTTATTCATATACATATCCGGAGCATGTAATAAATTTCCTCGTTGAGCTACTGCTAGAACTGATAGTGCATTGGGACGCCCTTGAGCAATAATTGTTGTCCCTTCTAAAGGATCAACTGCAATATCTACTTTGGGCACTTCCCCATCTGCAGTTCCTATTTCTTCTCCAATATAAAGCATTGGAGCTTCATCTATCTCACCTTCCCCAATTACAACTTGTCCGTCAATATCAACTGTATCAAACATTTTACGCATAGCATCTACCGCTGCCTGATCTGCACTCTCTTTATCTCCTCTACCCATCCATTTAGCCGAAGCAATTGCTGCAGCTTCTGTCACTCTTACAAATTCAATTGCTAACTCTCTTTCCATTATTATTTCCTCCAGTTCATAATTTATTATAATATTAGATATTTTTAACTTAATTAGAATTTGATATTAAGTTTTAAACAAAAAATAATCTACAACCTTTTAAAAAGCATAGGTGCCTAAATAATAAAAAAAGGAGCAGAATTTAATCTGCTTCCTTTAAAGTTATATTTTTATTATTTAGGCTTTATTATCGCTACCAAATAATCTAATCTTCTCTTTTACTGCTTCTTTCATAGCATCCCTTCCTGGTCCACAAATCTTACGTGGATCATAAATATCAGGATCTTCAAGTACTTCTCTTACCTTAGCAGTCCAAGCTTGTTGGAAAGCAGTATTAACATTGATCTTATTAACACCTAGCTCAATTGCTTTAACAACGCTTTCTTCAGGTACACCAGAAGCACCATGCATTACTATCGGAAGATCAATTCTATTATTAACCTCAGCTAATAACTCAAAATCAAGCTCAGGCTCTCCTTTATAAACACCATGTGCTGTACCAAAAGCAACAGCTAAAGCGTCAACATCTGTTCTTTCTACAAACTCTACACACTCATCTGGATCAGCTAAAGAAGCACTCTTAACAACATGATCATCTTCAGCTCCACCAATCTTACCCAACTCTGCCTCAACAGTAACTCCTACTGCATGAGCAGCTTCAACTACTTTTTGAGTTAGGGCAATATTTTCTTCGAAAGGTGATTTAGAACCATCAATCATTACCGAAGTAAATCCATTTCTAATACACTCAATGATCTTACTGAAATCACTACCATGATCAAGGTGAATTGCTACTGGTATATCAGCATTTTCAGCAGCAGAAATAGCCATTGGCAAAGCAAGGTGCATATCCATATACCTCAAAGCTCCTTCACTTGCTTGCAAAATAACAGGTGACTTCTCTTCTTCAGAAGCTTCAATAATTGCTTGTAAAAACTCTAAATTATTCATATTAAAGCCACCTACTGCATAATCTTCTTGGTTGGCCCGTTCCAAAATTTGACTCATTGGCACTAACGACATTTTTTACAACCCCCCTTTAGAAATTACCATAATAATTATTCCGTGACTTACATTAAAACTCCTTTTTAAAATTAAAAATCTTTTAATTTGTCCTCTCTAAAGCACTAACTACTCCTTCTAAGATCTTAACTTTTCTTAATTTTTTTAAAAATAACAGATCATCTTTAGTTTCTGCATTAATATTGATTGCTCCATAACATTGGTGACAGGTTAACTTAATTTTACCTGGTAACATTTCAATCTCTATATCCTCATTTCCGCATTGACAGGTTAATCCACTGTTTTCAGCAATGTCATGTAAAATATTTAAGACAGAGAGCATTACTTCTGGATTACTAAAATAATCTTCAAATTCTAGTTTATCCATCATTAGCTCTAAATATTCTTCCTCTAAGTCAGCTAACTTTTTAACCTCAACATAAGGCCCCAAATAACCTAATTCAGCTCCATTTTCTGCACACTTTATCTTCTTAACTTGATTAGACCATAACTCACTTTGAGTATAAAACACCCTATGCTCTAATTCACAAATTATACAATTATATTTTAATTGATAACGTTTAGAATTATTTTTAATTACTACTAACTTAGTAAAATCACAACTACACTTTATTTCTAATCTATTACTACCAGAAAAATAAAAGATATTAATTTCACTTAATTCCAACTCTCCACAAAAGGGACATCGCCAAGCAAAAGTAGTACTAAAATCGAGTAGCATTCCTCTCTCCCCTCCTCTAACATAGTTATTCTCTATTGACTTTGAAACTCCTCTTCATAAAATCAAAAAATGTTGCTCCAATTGGAACAACATTTTAAAGATGCTTAATATTTATTTGCTTCACTCCTTGTTTAAACTCTAATTTAACCCAATGAGCAGTATCTAACTCTTCAAAACCAACTGCTTCTTCTTGCTTAACTATCATTGTATCTGACCCTAATTGATAAGTCCTCGTCTCTGGCTCTAATCTAGTACCTACATTAACCTCAACCCTTTTATTATCGGAATCAAGACCAGTCACTATACCACTGATCTCATAATTGTGAATAATTACCTTTTGTAATTTATCTTCCAAACCTAACACTACTAATCCACTATCACCAGCTTGAATATCCTGTAATTCAACTTGATGATTATTCCGTAATAACTCTACTTGTTGATCAAGCTGATACTCAATCTCTTCTCTAGTATTCAAATTTTTAATTACTAGATACTCATCTTCAACTCTTTTAATTTGAGCAGGTATTGCTTTATAAGCTGCTGTTATCTCCTCTACTCGATCGTCGGCTAACTTAAGTCTAGCTTGTTGAAAAACATCTGGCATAATCGGCCTTAAAGCCGCTAATGAAACTTGATTTCCATTTAACTTAATTGAACTATTGAGTTGAACTTGATACTCTTCTATCCCTGCCTCACTTCTCAATAAAATACTACTCTGTTCAGAATTAACAGCAACTATTTCACCTGTTATCATTTCTGTAGCTGAAACCTCCATAACTCCAACAACTAAACCTAGTAATAAAATCATAATTATAACTACTCGCTTCATCACTTAGCCCCCTCGTATATCTTTTGTTAGTAATATTATTTACATTATCTAGAAATTTATACGAGGTTTTTTTATTTTTATCTAAAGTTTTAATTTAAGTGGAGAGGTTCACTGTATTAATTTTGTATCATAAACATCTTGATTTAATAATCTATAAACATGTTTAGAATGCTCTCGGTTCTTAGTCTCTAATTCCAACTCAACTTCAACCTGTCCAATACAGAGCTTAGGATGATAACGATTATGGTGAATTGAGATTACATTGGCCTCTAATTGAGCTACCTTCCTCAATAATCGTTGTAAATTTCCTGGCTGATCTTTAATAGAAGTTTTCAACTTGACCCTTCTACCAGCTTTAACTAAACCCCGTTCAATAATTCTTGCAATTATATTGAAATCAATATTTCCTCCACTGATTACTGCTACTACCTTCTTATTATTGATATTTAACTTTTGACTGAGTACAGCAGCAACTGTTACTGCCCCTGAACCTTCTACTACTAATTTGGCCCGTTCTAATAACATTAGGATTGCTTCAGTTATTTCTTCTTCACTTACTGTTATAATCCGATCAATATATTCTTGACAGATTTTATAAGTTAAGGAGCCTGGTTCCTTAACTGCAATTCCATCTGCAATTGTAACAGCAGAATCTAAGGCTACTATCCTCCCTTGGCCCAAGGAATCCTTCATTGAGGCTGCATTTTCCGCTTCAACCCCAACAATTTCAACTTCAGGCTTAAGCTCCTTTATCGCTAAAGCAATTCCAGAGATTAAGCCCCCTCCTCCAATTGGAACTAAAATAAGATCAAGATCTGCTAACTGCTCAATAACTTCTAATCCAATCGTCCCTTGCCCAGCAATTATATCTCGATCATTAAAGGGATGGAGAAAGGTTGCTCCAGTCTCTTGACATAATTCTTTTGCCTTAAGATAAGATTCATCATAGACATTTCCAGCTAATACTACCTTGGAACCATAATTTTTAGTAGCAGCTACCTTAGCAATAGAAGTTCCTTCAGGCATTACAATTGTTGATTTGATTCCATATTCAGTTGCTGCTAATGCTACCCCTTGAGCATGATTTCCAGCAGAAGAAGCAATAACTCCATAACCCTTCTCTTCCTGACTTAAATTTGCAATCTTGTTATAAGCTCCTCTGATTTTAAATGAGCCTGTCCTTTGTAAATTCTCTAACTTTAAATAGACATCATTATTACTAATCTTACTAAAAGTAGTCGAATAATCTAACTCCGTCTTATGTATTACCCCTGTCAGTCTTTGAGCCGCTTCTTTAATAACCTCTAAAGTAATCTCCATCATTAGTCCCCCCTCATCATAAAGTATGCTTTAACTTCAGAGAAAATATTAAAACTAAAACAATCTAGCGCCATAGTTTAAATCCAGGGGTAAGTAAAAAACCTCCTCTTCTAGATAGAAGGGAGGTTTAAAACATCTTTTTACTTTAAAGCTGCTTTTACAAAGCCTTTAAATAAAACATGAGGGCGATTAGGTCGTGATTTAAACTCAGGATGAAATTGACTAGCTACAAACCATGGATGATCAACAACTTCAACCATCTCTACCAATCTATCATCCGGAGAAACTCCAGCCAAGATCAATCCCTGCTCTGTCAACTTTTTGCGGTAGTGATTATTGAATTCATACCGATGGCGATGGCGTTCATAAATAACTTCCTGTCGATATAGCTTACGACTAACAGTATCCTCAGCTAATTTACAAGGATATAAACCTAACCTCATCGTTCCTCCTTTTTCTTCAATATCCTTCTGCTCAGGCATTAGATCAATTACTGGATGAGGAGTATCTACAAACTCCGAGCTATGAGCTTGACTTAACCCAACAACATTACGAGCAAATTCAATTACAGCACAATGCATCCCTAAACAAATTCCCAAATAAGGAACTCTATTTTCTCGTGCATAACAGGTTGCTTCAATCTTACCTTCAATTCCTCGATCACCGAATCCACCTGGTACTAAAACTCCATCAACCTCCTCTAAAAACTCCTCTGCCCCTTCTTCTTCAACATCTTCAGCATGAACCCATTTGATCTCAACATCTGTTCCATTAGCAATTCCTGCGTGCTGTAATGCTTCAAAAATACTGATATAGGCATCCTGTAACTCAACATACTTCCCAACGATTGCTATTTTAGTATTCTTATCTAAACTCTTCATACTCTTTACTAACTCTTTCCATTCATCTAGGCTCGGTTTAGATACTTTAGAGCGAAGTTTTAGCTTACGTAATGTTATCTTTGCCAACCCTTCTTCTTCCATGATTAATGGTACATCATAAATATAGTCTGCATCTTTAGCTTGGATAACAGCCTCTTTTTCAATATCACAAAATAGAGCAATCTTATCCTTAACTCCCTGAGTCAAGTCCCGATCAGACCGACAAACAATTACATCCGGTTGGATACCTAAACTACGCAATTCCTTAACACTATGTTGGGTTGGTTTTGTCTTTAACTCTCCTGCTGCTTTTAAATATGGAACTAAAGTACAATGAATATACATTACATTTTCCGAACCAAAATCACTCTTACACTGCCTAATCGCCTCTAAAAAAGGTAACCCTTCAATATCCCCAACAGTCCCTCCAATCTCAACTAATGCCACATCAACATCTTCATCATCACCTAACCGCTCAACTCTCTTTTTAATCTCATCAGTAATATGAGGAATTACTTGCACTGTTCCTCCTAAATAATCCCCTTTTCTTTCCTTGGCAATAACTGTAGAATAAATTTGACCTGTAGTAACATTTGAATTCTGATTCAAATCAATATCAATAAACCTTTCATAATGCCCTAAATCTAAGTCAGTCTCTGCTCCATCATCAGTTACAAAGACCTCTCCATGTTGATAAGGACTCATTGTTCCTGGATCTACATTAATATATGGATCCAATTTCTGAACAGTTACATTCAATCCTCTCTCCTTTAATAACCTACCTAGTGATGCTGCTGTAATTCCTTTTCCTAATGAAGATACAACTCCTCCAGTTACAAAGATATATTTTGTCATAATTAATCCTCCCCTAATATAGTTGTCAGGAATCTGTAGTCAGTAGTCAGTAAGTTCAAAACCAAACCAACAAAATAAAGAGACTAGAAAATTTGGAGATACTGACCCCTCCATCTTCTAGTCTCTGCTATTCACTTCCAAAGATTCATGATTATAAAACCTAAATAAATTCCAACTACCCCCATTACTCCTGCTAAAGTCGGAGGAGCTGGAACTGGCAAGCCCAACCACGAAAACAGTGCCCCAACAATTAAACCAGATATCATTGCTAATATAACTTGATTCACTTTTGCTCCCCCTTCCTTAATTAATTTACAATGTACAATTGACAATTGACAATTAAAAACCAAACCTTTAAAGACTAAAGGAATTTATAGCTTTTTTAATTATTCAATATTCAATGTTAAATATTAAATGTTAATCGCCTTACATATTTTCTGGAGCTGATATTCCCAACAACTCCAACAAATTAACTAATACCTGTTTTGTAGCTAATACCAACCTCAATCTTGCCTTCATTAAATCTCGATCTTCAACCAACACATAACATTTATTATAGAATGTATGAAATGCTGAAGCTAATTGATGAGCAAACCGAGCCATATGGTGTGGTGCTCTACTTTCTGCACTCTTAGCGATCTGATCAGGATAGTCAGCTAATTCTTTAAGTAAATTAATCTCAGCTTCTGTTGTTAATTTACTTAAATCTATCTCTTCTAAAGAATCAATTTCAATCCCTTCTTCTTCTACCTGTTCTAAGATACTACAAATTCTAGCGTGAGCATACTGAATATAATAAACCGGATTTTCTGTTGACTCTTGTTTGGCCAATTCTAAATCAAAATCCAAATGACTATCTGGACTACGCATTACATAAAAATAACGGGCTGCATCCTTACCAACTTCTTTAATCACATCACGCATTGTTACAAAATCACCAGCTCGCTTAGACATTGGAACCTGTTTTCCATCCCGTAGTAAAGTTACTAGCTGAACCAAAATAATCTGTAAAGCTTCCCGCTGATAACCCAACGCTTCAACTACTGCTTTCATTCGCGCTACATAGCCATGGTGATCAGCACCCCAAACATTAATTACCTCTTCAAACCCACGTTGATACTTATTTTGATGATAAGCAATATCAGCTGCTAAGTAAGTTGGACTACCATCTTCTTTAATTACTACTCGATCTTTGTCATCACCAAACTTACTGGATTTAAACCATAATGCTCCGTCCTGCTCATAAATTAATTGGTCAGCTTTTAATTTAGCAGCTACTTCCTCTATCTTATCAGAATGTAAGGTTCGTTCACTGAACCAATTATCAAATTTAATTCCGAAATTATTTAAATCAGCTTTAATCTGATCTAATAATTCTTGATAAGCATATTCCCTGAAATATTCAAGCTGACCAGCCTTAGCTTCTGCTAAATACTTATCTCCATCTTGCTCAACAATTTCCTGGGCCAACTCCGTAATATACTCACCTCGATAAGCATCCTCAGGTAATTCAACATCCTCTTCCAATAACTGCTGATATCTAATCGCTACAGATCTACCTAACAGATCCATCTGATTACCAGCATCATTGATATAATACTCCTTGCTGACATCAAATCCAGCTGTCTGTAAGATATTAGCCAAAACATCACCAACTACAGCCCCTCGACTGTGACCTACATGCAGTGGTCCCGTTGGATTGGCACTGACAAACTCAACCTGAATCTTCTTTCCTGCTCCTAAATCACCCTGTCCATAATCATCTGCTTGCTCTTCAATTTCAACAACTACATCATACAACCAATCAATACTGAAATAAAAATTAATAAAACCTGGCCCTGCTACCTCTATCTTAGCAATAAAATCTAAATCAGTTAAATTTTCTATAATCAACTGAGCAATTTCTCGTGGTGGCATCTTAGCTTGGCCCGCCAAAATCATCGCAATATTGGTAGCATAGTCACCATGGTTTTCATTACGTGGCGTCTCCAACTTAATCGGCGGAAGATCAATGACTTCTAACTGCTCTGCAGTTTCAATTGCTGACTTAATCTCCCCTTGTAATCTTGTTTGTAACTTCCGAATCAAAGACATGCTATTCCTCCTTAATATCAGTTGACAATTTACAATTGATAATTTACAGTTAAAAATCTTAAACCCTTAAAAAACAGACCCTAAAGCTTTATTATTCGGAATATTTCATAGTAATATCTAGATTTCTGGTTTAGTCTCTTAACGATTGACTCAGCCTCAACCTTAAACTTAAACTTAAGCTATTCTTTATATGTAACATTTAATTGATTACAACTAACAAGCCTCTGCTGTTCATACAGTCGATACTGAAGAACAACCTCTCCAGCTTGCTCTGTTACATTAACTCCTAATTTTTCTACTTCAATCTCTAAAGGCAATCTCCCATAGGGCGTTTGATAATCAAAACTTGTCCTCTTATCTGATATGAATTTCTGCGTTCCTCCTACTTTACCACGCCTAATCAAAGTTACAGTATCTTCTTTTATCTTTAAGGTTGTCTTAGTCCCTTCTAAACCTTCTAACACCTCTTCATATTTCAAATAATAAACTCCATTACGATAATATAATTTACCCGTTACTTGTGAAGAAAATTCTATCTCCTCTTGTCCAGTATCTTGTAGACTATTTATCTCAACCTCTACTTGACGGGCCAACACTATCGACCCCTTCCGTTTATTATTATCTGATATACACAATAAATAATTATATAGCTTAATTTGATCTTTTTCAAGCCTAAAACTCGAATTTTACCATATTTCCACAACTACTTAATCCATCTATTATGCAAACAATCTATATAATACAGCGGTAATTCCACTTGCTATTAAAGGGCCACTGGGCAATCCATTAAAGAAGGCAACTCCAAAGATAATACCTAAGACTAAATTGACTGTCACTGTAGGATCAGTTTCCATCAACCAAATACCTTCCCTAGTAAATTGAGTAACGGCTATCCCCATTATGATTCCAACTATAGCCAATGGCTCCAATAAACTTGTTAAGCCTCCTTCTATCTTTAACTCTTCTGTAGCTAATGGTGATAATACCCCTAACATAATTAAAACAATTCCTAATTTAACACTATAATTATCAATCAAATCTAATAAACCATCTAGCTTAAAGATTCTGGTTCCTAGTAAAACAGCTGCTGAAAATATTAATGAATCATTCTTAACAATTATTCCTAAAATTAAAATTATAACTAATACTAAATTAGTATCCATCAACTTAACTCCTTTCTGCAAAGAACAAAGTGGGCTTAAGCCCACTCACTCTATTTAACTAACGACTATTATTTTAAATTAATAGTTACTAATCACCAGTTACCAATATTATTTACAATTAATCTTTTATTATTAAAGAGTGTTTTTTCTGGCTACTGTTCTTATTGATAAACAACTCTAAAATAAAGGTTATTTGATGTGAACCTCTCCACCTAAATCAGAAACAAGATTTAGATGGAGCTTCTCCTACGAGTGGAAAAACCATTTCACTCT
>NZ_JALKBX010000077.1 GCF_023227745.1 Natroniella acetigena
TTTTTAGCCCTCTCGCAACTGATTTTGAAGTTTATTGGTTGCAGATTTTAATTTTAAAAGTGAAACTATATATCAATTAAGCAATATTTTAATTTTAAAGATTTTAACTATCAATTATCAATTGTACACGCTAAGCTGATTAGAACGGGAGGGATAGAATGCAGAACAAATATGAAATACTGCTCTGTGCTGGAACAAGTTGTAATTCTTCAGGCGAACCAACCATTTATCAGAATCTAATAACTGAATTGAAAGAGCATGATCTCTTTTCAGAGACTAAAATAACTCAGACAGGTTGTTTTGGTTTTTGTGAATTAGGGCCAATCATCACTATTCATGCTCAAGGTGAAGAGGATGAGGTTTTTTATTGCCAAGTTAAAGCTGAGGATGTAGAACGGATTGTAAGAGAGCATCTAGTGAATGGTGGAGTTATAGAGGATCTGCTTTATATAGATCCGGAGACAGAAAAGAAGGTTGCTAAAAAGGAAGATATGGATTTTTATAAGTATCAAAAAAGGATTGTCTTAGATAATTGTGGGAAAATAGATCCTCTAGAAATAGAAGAATATATGGAGCAGGGGGGGTATCAAGCTCTCAAGAAGGCTGTAACAGAGTTAGAACCAAAGCAGGTAATTGCAGAGGTTAAAGAATCAGGTCTGCGAGGAAGGGGGGGCGGTGGGTTTCCAACCGGTATTAAATGGGAAATAACGTATGAAAATCAAGCAACTCCTAAATACATAATCTGTAATGCAGATGAGGGTGATCCTGGTGCTTTTATGGATCGTAGTATCTTAGAAGGAGATCCCCATAGTGTATTAGAGGGGTTGGCCCTAGGGGCTTATGCAATTGGAGCCACCCAGGGTTTTGTCTATGTCCGAGCTGAATATCCATTAGCTGTCGAGCGGTTAGAAAGAGCAATTAAGTCAGCTAGAGAAGAGGGGATGTTAGGCGATAATATTCATGGTAGTCAATTTAGCTTTGATGTTGAGATTAGAATTGGAGCAGGGGCCTTTGTTTGTGGTGAAGAGACGGCTTTAATCACTTCAGTAGAAGGATATCGTGGTGATCCACAATCTAAACCTCCTTATCCAGCTCAGGATGGTTTATGGGGCCAACCAACCTTAATTAATAATGTAGAGACTTTAGCTAATGTTCCGATTATTATTAGGGAAGGGGGAGCATGGTATAGAAAGCTTGGTACTGAAGATAGTACAGGAACTAAGGTGTTTGCTTTAGCAGGGGATATTAATAATACAGGATTAATTGAGGTACCAATTGGGATCAGTTTAAGTGATGTAATTTTTAAACTGGGTGGAGGAATTCCAGATGAAAAAGAGTTTAAAGCAGTTCAAACTGGTGGGCCATCAGGGGGCTGTTTGCCAGCAGATTATCTAGATACTCCATTAGAGTATGATGCACTACTAGAAGTAGGCTCAATGATGGGTTCAGGTGGTTTAATCATTCTAGATGAGACAAGCTGTATGGTTGATGTAGCTCGATTCTATTTGGATTTCACCCAAGATGAAGCTTGTGGCAAGTGTGCCCCAGGTCGGATTGGAACTAAGCGATTATTAGAGATTATGGACCAGATTGTAGAAGGAGAAGGGAGAAGAGAGGATTTAGAGCGGTTAAAAAATCTTTCGCAAACAATTAAGCGGACTGCTTTATGTGGACTCTGTAAGTCTGCTCCCAATCCAGTCTTAAGTGCTATTGAGCATTTTGAGGATGAGTATTTGGCCCATGCAGAGGATAAATATTGTCCAACAGGGGTCTGTAAAGGATTACAAAAATATAAAATTGATTCAGAGTTATGTAAAGTTTGTGGCAAGTGTGAAGCTGCTTGTCCTGCTCAAGCAATCAAAGGAGAAGTAGGTGACACGTATGAGATAGATCGCGAAGTCTGTACAGCTTGTGGTATTTGTGAAGAAGAATGTCCTTTTGAGGTTATTTCTAAGGATTAGAATCTTGAGTACTTTCAGTTAAAATAGTGGAAGATAAAATATTTAGTTGGGGGATGCGGGGCAGAGAAACTTAGTTATCTGCGAAGTATTGTAATAACAGGCTTTAATTTAGCAAATGGTTTTTAGTACGGAAAGTCTAATAAGACTTGTAGGGAGAGCATTAATCTTGTCTAAGGAGGAATGTTGATGGTAACTTTGACAATTGATGGACAGGAAGTTGAGATCGAAGAGGGAGAAAATCTAATTGCTGCTGCTAATAAAGCCAATATAGATATTCCCACATTATGTTATTTAGAAGGGGTAAATGAGCCAGCAGCCTGTAGAATTTGTGTTGTAGAGATAGAAGGAGAGCAAAACTTACAGCCAGCTTGTACATATAAGGTTAGGGATGGGTTAGTAGTTAGAAGTAATACTCCAGAGATTTTAGATTATAGAAAGACGGTATTGGAGTTATTATTATCCGACCATCCTTTTGATTGTTTAACCTGTGCTGCTAATTTAAATTGTGAATTGCAAGCTTTAGCTGATCAGTTTGGGGTTCGACAGGTAAGTTACCAAGGTAAGAAGAATGAATATCCAGTCGATGATCTATCCCCATCATTAGTTCGCGAGCCGAGTAAATGTATCATGTGCCGTAGATGTATCACTGTCTGTTCTAAAGTCCAAGAAGTACATATCTATGATGTACTGGAAAGAGGATTCCCAACAGTTGCTGGGCCTGCTTTTAATGATAGTTATCTAGATACTCCATGTATTACTTGTGGACAATGTATTTTAGTCTGCCCAACAGGGGCTTTACATGGTAGAGATAATAAAGAAGAAGCTTGGCATGCGTTAAAAGATCCTGATAAACATGTTGTTATTCAAACAGCACCGGCAATTAGGGTTACAATTGGTGAATTATTCGGAATGGAGACCGGGAGTCTGGTAACTGGTAAACTGGTAGCAGCATTGAAGAGGTTAGGGTTTGACAAGGTCTTTGATGATTGTTTTGGGGCTGATGTTGTGGTTATGGAAGAAGGGCATGAATTAATGGAGCGGTTAGAAAGTGATCAAGATTTACCACAGTTCACTTCTTGTTGCCCAGCTTGGGTAAAATTCTGTGAAAGCTTTTACCCTGAATTAATTCCTAATTTATCCTCTTGTAAATCTCCTCAGCAGGTCTTTGGAGCTTTGATTAAAACTTATTATGCTCAAGAAGCTGGAATAGATCCCGAAGATATATTTTCGGTTTCAGTCATGCCTTGTGTAGCTAAAAAATATGAAGCTGCTCGACCAGAAATGAATGATAGTGGACAGGATCGGGATGTTGATCTCAACTTAACAACGCGAGAGTTGGCTGAAATGATTAAGGAAGCTGGACTAGATTTAACTACGTTAGAAGATGAAGAATATGATGAGCCGATGGGTTATGCTTCAGGAGCAGGAGTCATCTTTGGTTCAACTGGTGGAGTTTGTGAAGCAACTTTGCGAACCGTCTATGAAAAGTTAACAGGAAAAGAACTTGATAAAATAGAATTAAAAGAGGTACGAGGTAAAGATTTTAAAGAAGGAGAGGTTGAATTAGGTGATGGTAGGACTATTAAAGCAGCAGTAGCACGAGGAACTGGTAATGCTAGAAGGTTGATTCATCGCTTACAGACTGGAGAACGTGATTATGACTTTGTAGAGGTGATGGCCTGTCCGAATGGAGGGTGTGTTGGTGGAGGAGGACAACCTGTCTATGCTGGTTATGATAACTGGACTAAGATGGGAGATGCCTATGTCAGTAGAGCCGAAGGATTATTTACTGCTGATCGAGATAAAGAACATCGCAAAGCCCATGAAAATCCCTTTGTTAAGAGGTTATACGAGAAATTTTTAGGTCAGCCCCATGGTGAAAGATCACAGAAATTATTACATACAGGTTATGTAGATAGAAAATTATATACTTACCAGGAACAGGCAGAAGAAAAGAAAGAAGAATAATGAGCAAGCTAGCTTGCTCATTATTCTTCTTTTCCATAGAACACATTACTAAATTTATTAATTTTTTTAAAAATACAAGTTAAAACTTAATTATATCAGTAAGAAAATAAAACTTAAAATAAGTAGGATGCTAAAATATATAGCACTTTTAAATGATTACACTTAAAAAACAACCTTTTTTGCAGTAGAATCTTATTATTCAAATAATCTATCTGCAGGAATAATTAATTAGATTGAGAATTAATTATTTAATTAATTATTCTCAGCTAAAAGAAAATAGTGGGAGATAAAATATTTAGTTGTAGGATGCTTTGCAAATATTGAAAAGTCTAATAAGACTTGTAGGGAGAACACTATATTATTAAGAAGAGGTGATTACATGTTACATGAATTTGTAGTTAAAACTAAGTCTAAGACTGAATTGATTGATCTAACTACTAAAGTGCAGAAGATAATTGAACAAGCAAATATTAGGACAGGGCAATGTATTATTTTTGTGCCTCATACTACTGCTGGAATTACCATTAATGAGAATGCTGATCCTACTGTGGAAGAAGATATTTTAAGGCAAATAAACAAGGTGATTCCTTTTAAAGATAATTATCAACATTTAGAAGGGAACTCAGCTGCTCATATTAAGGCAACATTATTTGGTTCATCTGAACAGATTATTATAGAGCAAGGAGAGTTATTATTGGGAACTTGGCAAGGGGTTTATTTTGCTGAGTTTGACGGACCAAGAACGAGAAGAGTAAATATTAAATTAATAGAAGGGTAGGGAGTTAAAATGTTAGTAGATTATCATATTCATCCATTAGGGCATCAAGATAGAGCTATGACGGCAGAGAATCTTAAAGAATTTATGGAGGAAGCAATTAACAAGGGGCTAGCAGAGATAGGATTTGCTGATCATAACCGTTATTATCAGCAGTTTGATTTTGCATTAGTCCAGCAGGTAGCAAAAGGCTATCCTGAATTAAAGGTTAGAACTGGAATAGAGATGGATTATACTCCAGGAGAAGAAGTAGAAATTAATGATTTTTTGGAGCAATTTGAATTAGACTATGTAATAGGTTCAATTCATTATCTAGATGGCTGGATGTTTGATCATCCAGATTATAAAGCTGAATATCAAAATTGGGGTTTAGATGAGTTGTATCAAACTTATTTCAATTATATTAAACAAGCAGCTCAATCTAACTTGTTTGATTTTTTAGGTCATCTAGATCTGATTAAGATTTTTAATTTTAAGCCGGAGGGTAGTGTTTTGGATATTGTAGCTCCTGTGTTAGAGGTGATTGCAGAGAATGATCTGGCAATCGAGATCAATACTAATGGATTGAATAAGCCTGTAGGGGAGTTCTATCCTAGTAAAGAGATCTTAGAAAGGGCTTATCAACTGGAGATTCCAATAACATTAAGTTCTGATGCTCATATTGCTCAGCGTGTAGGGGAAAATTTAATTGAGGTTAGAGATTTATTAAGAGGGATTGGGTATAGAGAGATTGCTACCTTTAAAGAGCGGGAGCGAAAGATGGTTGAGTTGTAATTGGTAGTTAGTGATGAGTAACTTGTGACTAGTAACTAGTAATTCTAAAATTTTAGAAAACTGAATTTTGTTGACAAGCAAGGCTAAATATTATAATCTAAACTATAACTGTACAATAACTGTATAATGTAAAATTAATAATTTGCAATTATATAGATACTTAACTATTAATTGGAAGTGATTGTTTGAAAAAAAGGGAGGATAAAATGACAGTAAGGGAAGATATTAGAAATATAGCAATTATAGCTCATGTTGATCATGGTAAAACGACTTTAGTTGATGGAATGTTAAAAGAGAGTGGTATTTTTCATGCTAAGCAGGAAGTTGAAGAAAGGGTTATGGATGATAATGATTTAGAAAAAGAACGAGGGATTACTATTTTATCTAAGAATACAGCCGTTGATTATCAAGGGACTAAGATCAATATTATTGATACTCCTGGTCATGCAGATTTTGGAGGAGAGGTAGAGCGGATTTTAAAGATGGTTGATGGGGTATTATTGGTCGTTGATGCTTTCGAAGGGCCAATGCCTCAGACCAAGTTTGTCTTAACCAAAGCCTTAGAGTTGGAATTAACTCCAATTGTGGTGATTAATAAGATTGATCGTCCGAAGGCTAGGCCGGAAGCTGTTGTGGATGAGGTATTGGATCTATTTATTGACTTAGGGGCTACCGAGGAGCAGATTGAATTTCCAGTCATCTATGCTTCAGCTTTGGAAGGATTTGCCCAAGAAGATTTAGCTGCTGAAAATGATGATCTAGATCCATTATTTGAAGCAATTAAAGAGCATATTCCAGCTCCAGAGGGAGAGTTGGATGCTCCTTTACAAATGATAGTAACTACTATTGAATATAATGATTATGTAGGTCAGATGGCGTTAGGCAAAATTAATCGTGGTCAGGTGACTGAAGGTGAAGAAGTAGCTATCTGTCAGAGGGGTGGTGAAGTTGATTCTAAAAAGATCTCGAAATTATTTACTTACCATGGGTTGGAGAGAAAGGAAGTAGCTGAGGCTAAGGTAGGAGAAATTGTAGCTTTAGCAGGTTTAGAAGGGATCAATATTGGAGAGACAGTTGCTGATTTGGAGCAACCAGAAGCATTGCCATTTGTTAAGATTGAAGAACCGACAGTAGCAATGACCTTTACAACTAATGATAGCCCTTTTGCTGGTCAGGAAGGTGATTTTGTCACTTCTCGTAAACTGAAAGAGAGGTTATTGAATGAATTAGAAAAAAATGTTGCCTTGCAAGTAGAGGAGTTGGCCCCTGATACTTTTAAGGTTTCAGGCAGGGGAGAGCTACATTTATCCATCTTAATTGAGACGATGCGTCGGGAAGGATATGAACTTCAAGTTTCTAAGCCAGAAGCAATTATTAAAGAAGAAGATGGTCAGAAGTTAGAACCGATTGAAGAGGTTACTATTGATGTTCCAGAAGAATTTATGGGGACAGTTATTGAATTACTAGGACAACGGAAGGGCCAAATGCAGGAGATGAACCATTTAAGTGAGACTAGAGTTAGACTGGTCTTTGAAGTACCAGCTAGAGGGCTGATTGGATTTAGATCTGAGTTTTTAACTAAGACTAAAGGTGAAGGAATCTTAAATCATAACTTTTCTCACTATGATGATTATCGAGGAGAGATCTTTACTAGAAAGACTGGCTCTATAGTAGCTGATCGCCAAGGAGAAGTCAGTAGGTATGGTATCTTTAATGCTCAAGAAAGAGGAAGTATATTTGTTGAACCTGGAGTAAAGGTTTATGCGGGAATGATAGTTGGTTCTAATGCTAGAGAACAGGATTTAGATATCAATATCTGTAAACAGAAGAAGTTAGATAATATGAGATCAGGTTCTGCTGATGAGGCAATGATCCTAACTCCAGCTACTGAATTAAGTTTAGAAGAAGCTTTAGAATATATTACTGAGGATGAGCTGGTAGAGGTAACACCTGAAAATATTAGATTACGTAAAAGGATCTTAGGTAAGAAGAAGAGAATTAAGAGTAATCGGGAGTAGGGATTAGTGACTAGTAATTGGTAATTAGTAATTAGTAATTAGATAAGAGCGGAAAGGTTTAAGTGTAGAGTAATCTCAGCTAAAATAAATTATTGGAGATGAGAACATTCAATTATATGATGTCTTGTGAACAGTGGTGGTTTTAGTGTTTTGATTGTGTGGTTTTGAATTTGATTGTAAACTATCAATTGTCAATTGTAAATTGTACACTAAGACGGGGGTGCAGAGAAATTTAGTTATCTGCGAAGCATTGTACTAACAGGCTTTAATTTAGCTGAAAGAGTAAGTATAATTCAAAGGAGGGAGAAGAAGGGATGGTAGAATTATCAAGACGAATTAGTCAGATTCAAGATTCTCCGACATTAGCAATCAGTGCTGAGGCTAAGCGGTTAAAAGAAGAAGGAAGGGATATAATCGGCTTGGGAGCTGGTGAGCCAGATTTTGAAACTCCACAGCATGTAAAGAAAGCAGGTATTGAAGCTATTAAAAAAGGCTTTACTACTTATACTTCAACAGTTGGGATCAAGAAATTGCAGGAAGCTGTCTGTACTAGATTTAAGGAGGATAAAGGATTGGAGTATGCCCCTGAGCAGGTGATTGTTTCCACTGGGGCTAAGCAGTCGTTATTTAATGCTTTACAGGCTATAGTAAATCCTGATGATGAGGTAATCTTACCTATGCCTTATTGGGTCAGTTATCCAGAGCAGATCAAATTTGCAGGAGGCAGACCTGTCAAGGTTAAGACTGCTGAAGAGGTTAAGTTTAAATTGACTGCCAAGCAGCTTAAAGAAGCAATTACACCTCAGACTAGAGCTGTAATTATTAATAGCCCTAATAATCCAACAGGAGCAGTCTATACTGAAAAGGAGTTAGCTGAACTTGCTGAAGTGATAGTTGAAGAAGATATTTTAGTTATTGCTGATGAGATCTATCAAAAGATAAGTTATGAGCAAGATGTTATCAGTATTGCTGCATTAGGGCCAAAGATTAAAGAGCGAACAGTCGTGATTGATGGTGTTTCTAAAGCTTATGCGATGACAGGGTGGAGAATTGGTTATGCTACGGGACCTCAAGAGATTATTGAAGCTATGGGGCGATTGCAAAGTCATAGCACCTCTAATGCTAATTCAATTGCTCAAAGAGCAAGTTTAGCAGCCTTATTAGGTACTCAAGAGCCGACTATTAAGATGAAAGAGGCCTTTAGTCAACGACAAGAAATTATAGTTAAGGGCTTAAATCAGATTCCAGGGATGGAAGTGCTTGATCCTGCAGGGGCTTTTTATGTCTTTGTTAACATTACAGGATTAATAGGAAGGACTGTAGCAGACCAAGAAGTAACTAATGATCAGAAGTTAGCAGAGTTATTATTACAGAAAGCAGGAGTAGCTACGATACCTGGTTCTGCTTTTGGGCAAGAGGGATATTTGAGGTTGTCTTATGCTGCTAGTGAGGAGCAGATAACAGAAGCGATTGAGCGAATTGACGGCTTATTAAATAAATAAGATGATATTAAGTCAATAACTTGAATAAAGTTGCCAGCTGGCAACTTTATTCATTTGTATTGATTTTAAAAGAAACTATAGCTTCAGGTTGGATCATAAACCAGAGTAGATCTAATTCATACTCATCCCCTTCGATAATTAGAATTCTTTCCTCAAGGGTTTCGGCTATTAGATTGCCATCGATATTATCTATTTCACGACCGATTAGACTTTTTAGGAGATTGAAGATCTTCTGTTTTAATTCCTGGGTGATATGTTTATCTAAATCTGTTTCGATCTTAACTTGTAGTTTTTGGATAATCTTCTTTCTTTCCTCAGCCAAGCTTTCTTCTAATTGTTCTAATTGGGCTGTTTGGTTTTCCAGTTTGGCTTTCAATTCTTCCTTTTCATAAATTAATTGATCAAATTGCTGTCCTATAAAGAGATTGAAGAGGGTAACTCCGATGATAACTCCGAAGATAAAACTGGCCACTAGGCGTAGCAGTTCAGTTTTGGTCAAGGTTAAAAAGTTGAATGCCATCTTAGTTTCCCCCAGTGAGGATAGTAATTAGCCAGATGCCAAGTTGAGCTCCTATAAAAGCAGCAGTTAAGAGGACAAACTGTCTGACTAAGACAATAAATCTCCCTTCAAAGACTCCACCTTCGATAATCCTTAAATTGCTAAAGGTACCACCAATGGCAGTAACGACTGCCCATAATTTAATTTCTTGACTTAATTGGATCATTGCTTTGAGTGGCGATTCTCCAGTTAAGGTTGCTCCTACACTACCAATAATTGCTCCACCTAAGACTACCCCTAAAGCGATAAAAAAGACCAGAACTAGTCGGTTCATATCTATTCACCTACCAGATTAAGTTTATACGAGTATTTGTATTGTTTTTGGGGTTGAATTATGTCTGATTTAATTACAATTATGGTGTGATCTGTTGCGATATGAAAAGTATCGCCTAGTATTGTGAAGACAATCTACAATAACTAGAA
>NZ_JALKBX010000078.1 GCF_023227745.1 Natroniella acetigena
TCTTAGTTGTTGAATAGTTACGTTGTTTACACTCTGTACAAGCTAAAGTAATTATTTCTCTCATCACTGCCACCTCCTCAACCAAAGCAGATCATTTTTCTAATCTCTCCTATATAAAATATCATGTTTTAAAAAAAAAGTCAATATTATCTACTATAGGGATAACATCAAATTTTTTCAGGTAAATCTAAATTATTTTTAGTATTTTTTATAACTAACTATAATTAGAATTCAATTAAAATTTAGAACGATTGTATTGTCATACATTAAATTACTCATTCCTTTTCATAAGTTTAGACTACTATTAAACTACTTATCTCCCTAATTTAGTATTACTTTCTATCTTTTAGTATATTCATGAATTCTCATAAAAATTGTATTAAAAACACCTTGCTCAATTCTATAAAAAAGACTATAGCTTAAAAGCTATAGTCCCTTAAATAATAATATTAACTTGTTAACTTATCCAACATCTTCCTCATTTCTTCTCTTCGCTCTTTGGTATACTTCTTGTCAGGAATAAATTTAATCTGTAACCAATCCCCCTCTTCAGGATCTCCAGGTATCTCATCCTTCAATACATCCAACTGCACTCTTTGCTTCTCCAACAAGACAACTGCAAAATCACCAACAAAACGATCAATTACTCCTCTCATTTTATCTCCTCCTTGATTAAAAGTTTTTATTATACTCCAGCTTCAAATCATCGCCATCCCAAGAAACATTAGCTCCTTCTTCTCTCTTTAATCTCCCTTTGACATGATTTTCAATCTTCACCTCCGTTTCCTGATCAACTTTATAACCTGCTCTTTTCAACTGCTGCACTAAGTTTTCTACTACATCATTAACTCGATTTAAAGCATTATTCTCTGGATACTCTAGCAGGATTCCATCTAGAACATCATCAACTTCAGCTAAAATTATAGATCCTTTTTCAAAATAAGGATCTATACCAGGAAAAAGCTTTCTCAATAGCATAACTACTATAGTAATGACAGGAACAAAATTCAGTCCTGTCGTTGTTAAAATTCTAATAGTTTCACTCATGTAATTCCTCCTATTTCTCTTGAATCTGTTGTAAAGCTTTCTTCAAAGCTTTAGGAATTGGCACCCCAGCCTGGGCCAAATTCTCTACAGCACTAATCCCCTCCTTGGAGATGTAAAACCAAATAGCCATTAAGCGAATCATTCCTTGACTTCCCAATACTTCATCAGCCAAATGAGCAATTACTATGCTTAAAAAAAGACCAATCTTGCGAAGTATTCCTCTATGACCTATTTTGCTATTCAACTCTTTCAAAACAAAAGCAGATAACAATCCAGTAATATAATCGACTACTACTATAGTAATTAAGAACTTTAAGGACTGATCATCACCACCTAACCAATAATAAATTCCCCCTCCCATCAGCCCTATGAAATAATAAATAGTATCAATAGATTCTTTCCCTCCTCCCTACTGGGCCAACATCTTCAATTATTATACACAATATCTAAAGCAGCCAACTCCCAAGATTGGCACAAAGTTGGCCCAAAAAGAAAAAAGCCAGATCTGTTTAAGATCTGACTGGGTGTTTGGGGTTATTTTGTTGACCCGATATTAGCTGATTTAGACGAAGTAGCATTTTTATTCATGTATCCAATTTGATATTAACTTAGTATATTCCTCTTTCTTTTTCCTGCCTGGATGACTTACTACTAAAAATTTTAATTGTGAAGTCCATGGCACCTTATATACTCTATCCCACCAACCAATATTTTTATTTCCACATTTAATTCTATTGTTTATTGATGTTTTTTCTTCAATTAAATTAAAATAATCAGGCAAGTCTTTTAAAATATTGCGATATAAATTCCATGTATAAAAAACAACTATAAATGGCTTTATCATTTGAATTTCTTCAAAAATAGTGGCATTATTTTCAACACAATTTTGAGCCATATTAAAAGTTGTCTTATCATTTGAATTGCCATCAGAACAAGTATTAGTACACTTTATTAAATTAGTTATTGCAATATTATTCCAAGCCTTTATTTTAGAATTGAAAATAGAAGTAGCAATTTTCCTAGTATAAGCCCAATAAGCCCATTTGTTTTTTTCAAAAAATAATTTCTTACTTAGGTTTTGAGAATCAATGTATTTTCCATTTGTAATTTTTCCAGGTTTACCTCTATGAGGTTTCCCTATAAACATTATTCTAAATTCGTTTTTTAAAAAATCTTTTCCTACATGCCAAGGTAATAAAGGATACTTTATCTGTGGGTTACAATTTGAGCAATAATTATTATCTAATAATTTCAATTTTTCCTCATAAAGATTAATAATCTCTTCTTTCAGTTTAACATTCAAATTTAATCCCCCTTTAATGTCATTTCGCCTAACGCATGTTAAGCGACGTAAATCTATTTGCTTAAAACCTCTAATATGACATCCTTAGTTTGTTTTTTATTATACCAATCTTTAATTTCTAATATCTCTAATAAACTATAAGTATAAATATTTTTCCAAAGAAAATAAATATCTTGTACAGCAAAAGAAAACACTTCATGTTTAAAAGGCGTTTTAGTAAATGGAAATAACCTTTTAAACTTATCTACTTTTTCTAAATCATTAGCTAGAGTAAAATATCCACTTTTCAATTCATCTGCTGGGAATAATCTGTTATTATGAATTATCTGATTTCGAATTTCTACAAATTTATCTGTTTTTAAATAGTAATCATTTTTACCTGATATGCCATTATTATTAAGAAATAAGTTTGCTAATAAAAAATATAACCTATTAGCAAAGGACTTTTTATTGTTACCTACAGCATCCCATTTGCAAATTGGATTGATTGCTTTTTCAAAACTTTTTTCATTATCTCTAACATATGTTTTTGTGAACGAATCTAAAACTGTCCCTAATATCATAAACTTCAAATCCAATAATTGAGTTGAATTTAATTCTAAATAATAAAATAAATTGGTTCCATGTAATCTGAAATTAAAGTCTTCATTTTCAAATTTAGATATAATATTCTCTATATTCTTTATTACCTTTTGATAATCACATTCAAGCATTTCTAAATTTACCTTCTGCCAATATCTATTTAAATTATCTTCTACAATAACTCTTGCTCCAGTAAAAATACTTAATAAAAGTAAAATATCAGTTAATAAAGTACCATCTTTAGATATAACAGCTGGTTTTTCTTCAGAAGGTAATTCGACTTCATAAGTCAATTGATGTCCTCCAATATTTTCCTTGATTTCTTTTTTGCTGTATTCCCCCCCCATTACTTCAACTAATTTGGACAAATCCGCTTTTTCTTCTTTTTTTACAAAGGTAAAATTATCAAGGTCTTCTTGAGCTTTTTGTAAAAATTCTTTTGCTAAATCTGGGTTTGAAATTATTTTTTCAAAGAAACCTTTATCACTCTTAATTTCTGCTTTCTCTTGAACAATCTTAGGATAATATAAATTATCAATATTATCCTTGAAATTATTATGTCTAACAAACTTATAGCCTAAAATTATAAATTCTTTTGGAGAAAATTCATTTATCTTTTCTAAGTTTGGATAAAAACTTTTACCAAAAATTAAATTATAAACGGCTTTTTTCAAAATAATCAACCCTTCCTTTTTACGTATATTTTCTATTAATACCATATTTTAAAATTTATGTCGCTTAACTTACTTGACAAACACTGACTTCGATCTTCATGAAATTTCATAAGCAATTTATTTGATTTTACTTTCTATTCCCCTCATTCAACAATTATATATGCTTTTTAATTTACTGTTGCTAACTTTAAATTTCTGAAGTTTCTACTGCTAACCTAATAATCTCCCTCCATAACTCATCCAATACTACATCATTCCACTTAAAGCCACCTTCTCTTAACATATTTCTCACCTGTATACCTAAAAACAAATGTTGATCTAACAGTTCCTCTTCACTCATCTCTTTAACCTTCTCTAAAATCTCATCCGAAATTTCATCAGACAAATACTGAACAGCTTCCTCAATCTCTTCTTTACTGATTTCATGCAACAAACTAATCACCCTTTCTAATTTTGGGCAAACTACTAAAAAAAGTAATGGGGGTAAATTATATTGAAGTTTCTAGACTGGCTTAAAGCTGAAGATAGTAAAGCTAATATTGAAGTTATACTAGTGATTACAATTATAGGAATCCTTACTGTTCTAATACTATCTTAATTACTCCTGTTTTCACTCACCTTCAAACTGATTTGTAATATAAATTAAACTCTAGTATTATTTTCTCATTAAAGAATAAATATCCTCTAAATATAAAATAAATAATAACTAATGAGTATTGGCACGGGCCAACACTCAACACCATAAAAACATTAAAGGCTTGTAGTACTGACACAACCACTCAGTACCACAAGCCCTAATTTATCACCCATTATGCTTAATAAAACTCTAAAAACTACCCTCATAAAACATTTCAGTCATCTTCTCCACTATTAAGTAATACATCAGATAATTTATCTTCATATGACTCTAACCGCTGTCTATACTTTTCAATTTCATTTTTTAACTCTTTATTTTCAGATCTATTCTCTTCAACTTCATTTCTTAATTTCATTATTTCCTGTTCAAGATTTCTTTTCTCATTAGTTAATAACTCATTTTCATTATTTAACTTATCTTGCTCTACTTTAAGTTCTGTAATCTGATCTTTAAGCTGCTGCTTATCCTCAACTAACTGATCATTCTTCTCCTTTAATTTACTATTATCTTTTTCTAAATTGGTACTCTTAAGTAGTAGTTCTTCATTTTCCTTCTGTAATCTCTCTTGATCCTGTTTTAAGTTTTCAATCAACTCTTTCTTAGTATTTAGCATATCATTTACTTTCATCAACTCATCCTCTTTATCAAACAACCTACTTCTAACTTTCTTTATTTCCTCTTTTAAACTTTTATTTTTAGCTGAAAGTTCTTCCTTCTCAATTTCAACTTTATATAAGGTCTGTTCGCATTCTTCTACTTTTTGGTTTGCTTTAATTTCATATTCATCTACTGCCGTATCCATCTTAGTTACCATATTGTTTATAATCTTAACCACATTATTAAGACTACTTTCTTTACTTCCAATATCACTATTTAAATTAAGCTGTTTAGTTTCCCCTTCCAGCTCAGCAATCAAATGAGAATTAACCAACTTTTCAAGAAATTCTTTTTGACTGATTCCTAAATCATCAGCTTTCTCTTTAAATCTTTGCTTGATTTTTTTATTAGTTTTTACGCTCAAAGTAGACATTTTGAAATCCTCCTTTAATAATAAAGTAATCTACTAGTTTACAAGTCGTTTACTCGGTAAACCTTATTATTTAATAGTATACCCAAGCTCAGATTACTAATTAAGCAAAATAAAATAATTTAAACTAATTTATAATAAACGGGCCAACACCAAAAACAAACGGGATAGTAGTACTGACACAATCACTCAGTACCACTATCCCTAATTGCAGTGACCCCATTTCAGTCGCTCCAAGACAGCATAGCTACAAGCTGACTAAAGAACAAGTCAGCACCCGGTATCTATACTGCTTTCCACTCCTTCAACCGGGCCAGGCTTTAATTTTTAGAAAAGATTTAACAACCCAATCGGCTAATGTTTAAAAATCCCCTCCAGCAAAACCATCTTTTCCCTCAAATCCCTCCCCCCAAACCCCCTACCCATCAACTCCCTTTGAGAACAGGCTCGCACAACCACCGAGCCAAAAAAGGTGCCATTATTTTGGGGGGAGGGGTACTTGAGGGACAACATTTGAGATGATGAGAAATCTCACAGAATTTCTCATCTATTCTCATTTTGCTTCCGAGAATTTTTTGGAAAGATTTAAATTTTTATTATCCGTTATTAACTAGTTTATGTGACGTGAGCAATTTTTTACATCATTTCTTAAAACCATATTTTTGTTCTCTTTTTTCAAAAGCTTTCCTCCCTCCTTCTAATATTTTACAAACATGCTGTTTTATTCCTTGGCTTTTTAACAAATTACTCTTATTTTGATTCTTAAAAGAACATTCAAGAGCACCACTAACATAAGATATATGTTCTTCTTCATTTTGAGCAACTATTACTTGTTCAGCATTAGAATTAACAACTATATTTGCATTATGAGTAACCAAAATAACTTGTCTATATTTCTTTATCTTTTTAAATAATGGAACTAATTCTTCAACAATAAAATTGTTATCTAAATCATCTTCAGGTTGATCATATATAAATGGAGTAGAAAAAGTATCTGTTGCTAATTTTAAACAAATAAAAAAGGTTCCACGTTGACCAACTGATAATTTTTTAGGCTCTTTCCCTTTATATTTTGTTTTGCAAATTACTTTTAAATATTTATTTCTATTATGACTCATGAAAAGAATCTCCAAAAATTCTCTCTTTCCACCATTAATAAAATAGTTATCCTTTTCTATTAAATCTTCTAAAGTTATTCTTTTTTGATTATTACTTCTTCTTATTGATTTATTTTTTATAAAGTCATAATAATCTTCAAGAGAATTAATTTTAAACATTTGTTTAATTCTATCAAAGTTAGTCTTGTCTCTAGTTTCCCTGAATTTAGTTTTATTTAATACATCATAAATAAGATTATAAAATTTTTCATCATCAAAATAAACTTCTCCATATATGTCTATATCTTCTAATAAATGATTAATTATTTCTTTTTGGTTTTCATCCCAGGAGTCTTTCCCCTTTTTTATTTCGTTCCATTGATTATCAATTTGCTCAACTTGTTGATTTATTGTAGTTTCTAATTTAGAAACAAATTCATTTCTTTTATCAAATAGAGAATGTAATTTACTTTTCTTTTTTTGTATTTCTTGTGCTTTATTTTTACATTTTTCAATTTCATCTTGATAATTATTTACTTTGTCTAATAAAGTTGATATATCTCCCTCTATTCCAGCCTTTTTAAATTCTGTTTCAATATTTGAATTTTCTTTATTAAAATTTTCAATTTCATTAGAATTATTTTCAAGAATTATATTTAAATTATTTAGTTGCGTATCAAAATTAACTTTAGGTATACATTCATCACTATTAGAATTTAACTCATTTATTTCTGTATTTATAGAATCAGAAAATCCATCTAACCTATCTTTTAGTACTTTTAATCTATTTTTATAGTTCTGCTTATTACTTAACATTGATTTGTTTTCCCGATATTTTTCAATTAATTTTTTATTTGAAGAAGTGGTAATAGTTTTTATTAATTCTTCATTTTTATTTATAACATTTTTATTATATTCTATGCTATTAATTAAATTACCATCTAAATCTTCTACCCTAAACCACTTTTTTATTGAATCAATTTCATTAATGATTTTTTCTATATTATTATCTAGCTTCCCAGTAATTTCTTGATTTTTAATTCCAAGCATTTTTTTTATCTCTAAATCTAAACCTTCTGGATTTTCTACAATATCCTTTACTTCACTTTGACTTACATGTAAATAATCTAGTTTATTATCATTTTGAATATTAAATTCTAATTCTGTGCTATCTTTCTTTTTATAGAATAATTTAAAATCGTCTTTTTTAATATTAATTTTATTAGCTCTTTCATTTCTATTATTACAATTAAAAGTTTTATTTATTGTATCTAACAATAAGCTTTTCCCTGCCCCCCTACTACCGATAATAGTAACCAAATCTCTATTCAAAGGTATTTCTTGACTTTTAAATTTAACCGATTTCTCATCAAATATTGGAGTTTCATTTATAATTATTTTAGAAAAATAAGGTTTTTTAAAATGGTTATAAGGATTATAATCTTGAACCTTAACATTTTCATTTGGTTCATAAATAAGTTTTTTTAACCCTTCAAAAGTAGGGTTTGCTTTTACCCATACAAACTTTTCCCCTAAATATAATCTATCATTTGCTGAATCGGAAAAATCTATTTTTCTACAATCTGAGGATACTATATAAGTTATATCATTTCGATAATAACCATGATTTTCGTCATTTATTAAATCATAATAAAAACCACTTTCATATTTTTCTTTTGATTTAGATAGTTGACAAATATTAATAAAATCTTTATGCCATTCTTGAATTCGTCTTTGTCCTGTTATAGTGTTTGATTTTAATACTCCATTATCACTATCTGCATGAGCAAATATCATTACTGCATCAAGTTTTGCTTCTTTTATTTTATCATATATTTCTTTAATAGATTTATTTGAAGCAGGTATGTTCCCATTATCAGGAATAAGTACTTGTCCTACTGAAAATAATTGCTTTACTAATTGATTAATATTATTTAAATCTTCATTTTCTTTAAATATAACTAATAAATGAATACCACTCCCATCCTTTGCAGTAATTTCAAATCCCGGCAATACACTTATTCCAACTTTATTACCTTCATTTTGTATATAAGGAATTAATAAATCACTCATATCATTACAAAAATTATGATCTGTAATTGCAATTAAAGAAATATTTTGAGTGTGAGCAAATTGAATATATTTTTTAGCAAATTTTTGTCTGTCCTTTTCATTCTCTAATAAAGGTTTATCTATCCATTCTGGATCTAGTGGAGTATGAGCATGTAAATCCCATTTTCTCCATTTAGATCCTTCAATAAATTTAGTATAATCTAACACTTTATCTACCTCCTTAGAATAATTAAATTCTCCATGTCACATAAAGTCATTAAGAGTTTCACGACGTTTTATTAAAAAAATTAGACCAACTTATTTCTAAAAACTTCTATAAGTCCTCTTTATGCTTCATTTTATCTCATACTTAGATATCGTTAAAATCCTTGAACTTAATATTCACGAACAACATTAGTCAGAAAAAATATTCTTACTAACATTTTACTACATTTTTCCTGAAACTTAAACCAAAATTTACATAAAGAAAAGACCAGCTCTATTAAGAACTGGCCAATAAGTTATCCTGCTTCATCATCTCAACAATCTTCTTATCTAATTCTCGACTAACAGCCTGTACACCTTCATCTAATAAATCCTTACCTTCAGCCTCTTTAGCCATCCTTCTCCGCAAAAATTCAATTTCTTTCTTAAGCTTATCAGTCATAATTACCACCTCCGAATAATGGTAATAGTAATTATTACTATAACGTATTCTTCTAAATAAAACAAATGTTTTCCAAATAAACTCATAATAAGTCCCCGATATTATCATCCAGCTTTCTCAATGCTCTCTTCTTAACCCGATAATAATGACTACTGGAATAGGGAAACTCTCTACTTCTATAGACAATTTTATCTTG
>NZ_JALKBX010000079.1 GCF_023227745.1 Natroniella acetigena
CCATAGTAGTCAATTGCTTTTATTACTTTTCCCCAGGCACCCGCAGGGGTTAACCTATCTTCGGTTGTTACTTCTAACACTGCCTCCCTAATATCTGCTATGTCCGGTATAAAGAAGCGAGAAAGGATTTATAGAACGGTTAATGGAACTAAGAAGGAAATGCATAGGTTGGCCCATGAAATAGAAACAGGAGCTTATATTGATGCTCCCAACCCAGATAAACCAGAAATTAACGCTATGACAAGTAAATGAGTTATTAAATTGTGCGAAAAGACATCCTGAAAAATGGGTATATGATTTTATTTATCTTGCTATCTATACAGGAATGAGAAGAGGTGAAATTTTAGGATTGCGATGGACAGATGTAAGTTTAAAAGAAAGAGTAATTCATATTAGACAAAGTGTTACTAAAGTATCTGGAAGGGATTTAATCTTTCTTAAACCTAAGACTAATTCTAGTATTAGACCAATTAATATAGATGAAGATGTTGTAGCTGCTTTAAAGCGAAGAAAGAGTGAACAAAATCAAAACAAATTACTTTTCGGTAGTAAATATGATAATCAACATAACCTTATTTTTTGTAAGGAAAATGGAAAACCTTTCTTACCTCAATATGCAACTAGACAATTTAATGAAATAGCTAAGAAAGTAGACTTATCTCACTTTAGATTACATGATCTACGCCATACTCATGCAACATTGATGCTTAAAGCTGGAGTCCATCCTAAGATAGTCCAAGAAAGGTTAGGACATGCTTTGATAACTGTAACTCTAGATACCTACTCTCATGTAATACCATCTATGCAAAAAGAAGCAGTCCAAAAATTAAAAAACACCCTACAAAAATAGTTGGGCGTCAAGATGGCGACATCTTCAATTTTCATTTCAAATTCTCTTTTCTTTAAAACTACCCTCATCCCTTGCTATGTAAACAAATAAAATTGGCACGGGAAGCAGGACTTGAACCCGCAACACCTGGATTTGGAGTCCAGTACTCTACCAATTGAGCTATTCCCGTGCGTAAAATTAATATACACTTATATAAGTCAACCTGCTAATACTCTAACATATTATTAATTAAATTGCAAGTAATAATCTAAAATTATTCTTGATAAATATCATCACTTAAAGATTCTGCTATTTTAACAACATTATTTCCTAATGCATTCAAATTCATTAGAGATAGTACCTCTCCTTTCTAAATTTTACAATTCAGTCTCTAATTTTAATTCAATAAAAAATCCTTACTTCCTAAATTCTATGTAAATATAAATAGAATTTAACGTTTCAACCTAATCCTTTCAGATTAAAAAGAATCTAAATTAGTTAGATTGAAGAAAACCATTAATCTAATTTATATATTTAAAACAAAGTTCTTTAAAATAAAAAACACCACCTCACGATGTGGTTACTAGTTAACTTACATTTGTAATTTGTTTTTGGTGGAGGTGGGCGGAGTCGAACCGCCGTCCCCATAAGATGCTCCTAGAGCTTCTACAAGCTTAACTTATGCTTTAATTTCGCGATTTCATCTCCCATAAGTAGGATATAAAACCACTAGCTTGTTAATCTCTCATCCTCCTACAAGCTTCAAAGGATGAAAAGTCTGCTTAATTATGACACTTATAAAGGCTCACAGACAAAACATTTATAAGCGTAGCTGGTGCTTTACGCAGCAGCTAATGCGTAATTATTATCGTTTGCAGATAATTTTATAAGTTGCTATTAGTTTACGAGATTAATAGCAATCTCGGCTTGCTTCCTCCGGCACACCTTACAGGTCGAGTCCCATATACACCCCCATAGGTTAAAAGCAGTGGATAGTTAATAATGACTAGTTGAAATCAATTTCCTTTTCTATCTCAATTTATTAACTATCAATCGCTTTAATATCTTCCTAGTTGGTTATCTTTAAAAACCCGCTCCATTTCACGTTGAGCAGTCTTCTTCTTTATATTTTGACGTTTATCATGAAGATTTTTACCCTTAGCTAAGGCCAACTTCACTTTGACCAGTTGCTTTTTAAAATATAATTGCAATGGTACTAACGTATATCCTTTTTCTTTTGTCTTGCCAATGAATTTTCTAATTTCTCTTTTATGCAACAATAATTTTCGAGGTCGTTCAGGATTATGATTATAACGATTCCCTTGCTTATAAGCAGCTATATGCATATTACGAAGATAAACCTCTCCATCTTCTACAATAGCAAAGCTATCTTTAAGGTTTACTCGTCCAGCTCGAATTGACTTAACCTCTGTTCCCGTTAATACAATTCCTGCTTCATAAACTTCCTCGATATGATACTCATGTCTTGCTTTTCGATTTTTTGTAATTACCTTAACTCCATCACTCATTTTTGCCACCTCTATCTAACGTGTATCTATCATTATAACAATTATATTCTAACTGTCAAGACTTTATTGCAATTTATTTTAATTTATAACCAGATCAAAGTCAACTTGTCTCTCTTCTACATTGGCTCTACTAACCTTAACCCTTACTTTTTCTCCTAATTGATATTTTTTAGCAGTTCTTTCACCAATAAAAGATTGTTCATCTTCATGATAATGATAATAATCATCGGTCATCGAACTAACATGCACTAAACCTTCAATTGTATTATCCAACTCTACAAAGAAACCAAAAGGCATGACACTGCTTATAATTCCTTCATACTCTTGCTCTACCTTATCTTTCATATATTCAACCTTCTTTAAGTCAAGTGTTTCTCGTTCTGCTTCCATGGCCTTTCTTTCTTGAACTGAACAATGGTCTGTAATCCCTACTAACCTATTTTCTAAATTATCTTTTTTATTTTCAGAAATAACCTCTTTCTCAATTGCTTCTTTAATAATCCGATGGATCATTAAATCAGGATACCTTCTAATCGGTGAAGTAAAATGAGAGTAATATTCAGAAGCTAATCCAAAATGACCAATGTTATAAGGGCTATAGTGTGCTTGTTGCATTGTTCTTAACAAAACAGTATTAATAATCCTTTCTTCTGGTTCACCCACTACCTTTTCTAAAACTTCCTGTAATGCCTTAGGATGTATCTCGTCCTGCCTTCCTTTAATATGATATCCAAAATTATGAATAAAGCTATTTAAATCCTCTAATTTATCTTGAGGCGGTTGTTCATGAACCCGATAAATAAATGGAATTTCTCTAAAGTACATATCTTGAGCTACAACCTCATTAGTCTTGATCATAAAGTCTTCTATTAACTTTTCTGCAATTGTTCTTTCTACCTTAGCAATATCAACAGGACTTCCTTCTTGATCAAGAATTATCTTTGCTTCAGGAAAATCAAAATCAATACTTCCTTTGTGGTGACGTTCTTTTCTAATTAACTTTGATAATTCTGCCATCAATTCTAATTCTTCAAATACATCATCATACTGCTCAATTAATTCCTCTTCCTTATCTACTAGCATTCTTTTAACTTTATTATAGGTTAATCTGTGATTAACCTTAATTACACTTTTAACAAATTCATAATCCAATAATTCACCAGTCTCTAAATCAAAATCCATTAAGACAGACATCGCCAACCGATTCTCATTGGAACGCAAACTACATAAATTATTAGATAACTTCTCTGGTAACATAGGTATTACTCTATCTACTAAATAAACACTGGTTCCTCGTTTAAGAGCTTCCTGATCCAAGCTACTTCCCTGTTTAACATAATAAGTTACATCTGCTATATGAACTCCTAACCTAACCTTTTGCTCACCTAATATATCTAAAGAAACAGCATCATCAAAATCCTTAGCATCCTCACCATCAATTGTCACCATCTTCAAGTCTCTTAAGTCTTTTCTCATCTCTATCTCTTGAGCTGGAATCTCTTCTGGAATCTCTTCCACTTGTTGTCTAACTTCTTCTGGAAACTTCTGCGGTAAATCTGCCTTCCTAATAATTGCTTCTATATCTACACCAGTCTCCTGTTTATGTCCTAATATTTCGATGATTTTACCTTCAGGATTCCTTCCCTTTTCAGGCCAACTTGTCAACTCTGCAACTACTTTATAACCTTCCCTTGCTCCTTTTCTTTCATCTCTAGGGATGAAAACATCATGATAGATTCTAGAATCATCCGGTACAACAAAACCAAAATGCTTACTATCTTCATAATTTCCTACAACTGTTTTATTCTTCCGCTCTAATATCTTAACAATCTCTCCTGATAATTTTTCTGTTCCTTTGCCCCCCATAATTCTAACCACCACTTTATCATTATGCATAGCTCCATTCATATCATTCAAATTAATATAAATATCTTGCTGCTCTGGATTATCAGGAATTAAAAAACCAAAACCCTTAGTATGCCCTTGTAAGCGACCTACTACCAGATTCATTCGTTCAGGAACTCCATAGCGGTCCTTTCGATTCTTAATAATCAAACCCTCTTGCTCCATTTCATTCAATACATCCTCAAACATCTTACGTTCTGTATTCGGTATCTCAAATACCTTAACTAACTCTTCAAACATTAAAGGCTTATAAGCCTGTTCCCTCATAAAATTTAATACAGTTCGTTTAGTACTCATAATTCCCCTCCATTCTTAGTCCTACCAAATTATTATTCCTAACTTTAATTGAATTTATGTATAAAAAACATAACTCTTAGCCAGATAAAAATCCAACCAAGAGTTTAAGTAAATTAACTATTGAATAGCTACTATTACTAAAGACAGTAACATAAATAAAACAGCCATTACTACTGTTAATTTATTCAAAAAACTATCTAACGCTTTACCCTTTCCTCCAAACATAGACGTAGCTCCACCATCAATTGCTCCAGACAATCCAGCACTCTTTCCAGACTGCAATAATACTGCAACAATTAAAACAATTGAAACAATAATCAGAAGCACTTTAAGAATCAGCACTTTTTGCACCCCCTAGTTAAAAATCCAACTATCATTTTAACATATTCAAATAAAAAAAGCAATTAATAAAAGGTGCAGGAAATCCCGCACCCTATTTAAGCTAATTAAAGATTATAAAAATTAGCTAACCCATTGTACTGACCTGCCTGGGCCAAATCCTCTTCAATTCTTAATAACTGATTATACTTGGCCATTCTATCAGAGCGTGAAGTAGAACCAGTTTTAATCTGACCTGCATTTGTAGCAACAACTAAATCAGCAATTGTATCATCTTCAGTCTCTCCTGAACGGTGAGAAACAACAGCAGTCATATTATTTCTCTTTGCTAATTCAATTGCATCTAATGTCTCGGTCAATGTTCCAATCTGATTAACCTTAATTAAAATTGAATTGCTAGCTCCCATTTCAATTCCTTTTGCTAATCGTTCTGTATTAGTTACATATAAATCATCACCAACTAATTGAACCTTATCTCCTATAGCATCATTTAATTTAACCCAACCATCCCAATCATCATCTTCATCCAATCCATCTTCAATCGATACAATTGGGTACTTCTCAACTAACTCCTTATAAAACTCAATCATCTCTTCACTATTTCTCTTTACCCCTTCACGTTTGAAATTATAAACACCATCTTCATATATCTCAGTAGCAGCAACATCTAGGGCCAACTTAATATCTTGATCTGGAGTATACCCTGCCTTTTCAATTGCTTCTAAAATCACCTCAATTGCACCTTCAGTACCTTCTATTTCTCGCGGAGCAAATCCACCTTCATTACCAACTGCAGTTACATCTCCTCGCTCAGCAAGAATATCATGTAATGCATGGAAGATCTCAGCTCCTGCTTGTAATGCTTCACTATAAGTACCGAAATTAACAGGCATCACCATAAACTCCTGTACATCAACAGCAGAATCAGCATGTTCTCCACCATTTAAAATATTCATCATTGGTATGGGAAGCTCTTTAGCATTAACTCCACCTAAATATTGGTATAAAGGTAATCCTAAAGCATTAGCAGCTGCTTTAGCTACTGCTAAAGATACTCCTAAAATAGCATTAGCACCAAAATTCCCTTTATTTTTGCTACCATCTAGCTCAATCATTAATCTATCAATTTCAACCTGTCGAGTAGCATCCATTCCCAAAATCTCAGGAGCTATATCTTCATTAACGTGATTAACTGCTTGTTGAACCCCTTTTCCACGATACCGTTCTTCTCCATCTCTCAATTCTACTGCTTCATACTCTCCAGTAGAAGCACCAGAAGGAACAGCGGCTCGACCATAAATACCTCCAGTTAAATAGACATCTACCTCTACAGTTGGGTTTCCTCTAGAATCTAAAATTTCTCTGGCATATACTTCTTCAATTGTAGTACTTTCAAACATTTTTATTCCTCCCTTTATGATTTTTCCATTTTTGATATATAGCTTAACTTCAATTCACAATGTACAAAATTGACAATTGACAATTAAAACCCTTAAATCTTATAATCAAAATCACCAAAACTTATTTCCACAAGGTTTTTTAAATAGCTTAAGCTTTTAAGAACTTGATCTTTAATTGTAAATTGTACATTGTCAACTGTACATTATATTGTGGCACAAAAGTGCCACAATATTGTAATTAAGTTGATACACCTGTATCTTTAATCAATGACTCACCAGTCATCTTCTCTGGTATTTCAATATCTAACAAATCTAACATTGTAGGAGCAACATCTGCTAATTTACCCCCATCAATCAACTCTACATCTGTTTGCTGATCATTAATATAAACCAAAGGAACTTTGCTATTTGTATGAGCAGTAAATGGTTCTTCAGTCTCATAATCAATCATCTGATCACTATTTCCATGGTCAGCTGTAATTAAGACTGCTCCTTCTAACTCTTTCACTTTATTAACTACCTTCCCCAAACACTGATCAACTACCTCCAATGCTTCAACAACAGCATCAAAATAACCAGTGTGCCCTACCATATCAGGGTTAGCATAATTTAAAATCACAACATCATAATCCTCATCCTCCAGTTGTTTAATTAAATTGTCTGTTACTTGATAAGCACTCATTTCAGGTTTTTGCTCATAAGTAGCAACCTCTGGTGAAGGAATTAATTCCCTACTTTCTCCTTGATTAGGAGCCTCCTTCCCTCCATTAAAGAAGAAGGTTACATGGGCATACTTTTCAGTTTCTGCAGTCCTTAATTGTTTTAAATCATGCTCAGCTAATATTTGACCCAAAGTATCCTTGATTTCTACAGGTGGAAAAGCAATAGGAACATCAATAGTTTCATCATACTCAGTCATGGAAACAAAATGAACTTCAGGATGTTCTTTTCTCTTAAATCCATCAAATTCCTGATCATTCAAAGCTCTAGTCAATTGACGAGCTCGATCAGGTCGGAAATTAAAGAAGATAATTGAATCACCATCTTGCAAAGTTGCTACTGGCTCTTTTTGTTCGTCAACAATTACTGTCGGTAATACAAACTCATCTTCTTTATCTACAGCATAAGAGTTTTCAATTGCCTCTATAGCTGTAGTAGCTACTTCTCCTTCTCCAAGACAGATCGCATCATAAGCTTTTTGAGTTCTCTCCCAACGATGATCACGATCCATATAATAATAACGACCACCAATTGTCGCTATTCGCCCCAATTCTAATTCGGACATCTTTTCTTCTAAAGCTGTAACATACTTTTTAGCACAAGCTGGAGGTACATCTCTTCCATCCAGTGGAGCATGAATATAAACCTCTTCTACTTGATTCTTCTTAGCTAATTCTAACAAAGCATATAAATGCTCAATATGACTATGTACTCCACCATCAGATAATAATCCCATTAAATGCAGGGCACCATTATTCTGCTTTAAATTTTCAATCGCTTTTAAGAAGACTTCGTTTCCAAAAAAAGATTGTTCTTCAATCGACTTATTAATCCTTGTGAAATCCTGATAAACTACCCTTCCTGCACCTAAGTTAAGATGACCAACTTCTGAATTACCCATCTGCCCTTCTGGTAATCCAACTGCCTCTCCTGCAGCATTAAGAGCAGTAGTTGGATATTCAACAAATAATTTATCAAAATTAGGAGTATTAGCTGCTTTGATTGCATTGCCTTTTTCTTCTTGATTAAGACCAAATCCATCTAATATCATCAATACTAGCGGTTTAGGTATTGCCACCGTTATCTCTCCTTCCTCCATCATAGCCTACCCAAAATATAGATAACCAAACCTGAAATGAAGCTTATTTGATATAAAGTGGCACTTTGCCACTATATATCAATGTACAGTTTACAGTTGACGGTTGACAGTTAAAACCATTAAAAACTTAAATCAAAATCACTATAAACCTGCCAACAT
>NZ_JALKBX010000008.1 GCF_023227745.1 Natroniella acetigena
TGAAAACCATAGAAACCATATCAACTGTAAACTGTACACTGATATAAAGTGGCAAAGTGCCACTTTATATCAATTAATTGACTTTAATCATAAGATTACATATAATATATAGTTGAGCAATACGTAATACTAACCGAGGAGGATACTTATGAATCCTGAGACAATCTTACAAAAAGATCTCAATCAATTGGCCCCAGTCTATTTGGCTTATGGGGACAATTACTTAATCAAAGAGTTCAGTCAACAATTCATTGCTACATTCGTCAATCAAGAAATGAAAGATTTTGGTTGTGACTTAATCACAGAAAATAATGAAGACTTTATTTATAAAATTATAAATTCCTCCCAAGTAATGCCCTTTATGTCTGATAAAAGAATTGTAGTAGTTCATACTACAAATTTATTCCGCAAAAAAATGGAGCAAACCGATTCATTGATCAAATTGCTTGATGATTTTCCTAAGACAACCGTCTTATTATTTGTCAGTTTCAAAAAACCTGATAAACGGCTTAAATTATCTAAAAAAGTAGCTAGTATAGGAAAAACATTAGAATTCAAGGAATTAAAGTATAAAAAATTGGATGATTGGATCAAAACTAAAGTACGAGCAGAAGATTTAACTATAGGTTTTCAAGCAATTAAATTACTAGAATCGACCTTTAACAATAATCTGCAAAGATTAGATGCAGAATTAGAAAAGATCATTACCTTTGTTGGCCCTGGCAAGAACAGAGAAATTACCAAGCAAGATGTAGCACAAATCATCAGTAAAGATCAATTATTAAAAAAGAATGCCATTTTTGATTTTGTAGATGCAATTGGAAAGAAGAAAAACTCTCACGCCTTAAATCTATTAAATCAAATCATGACAGATGGTGGTTCTCCTAAACAGATCTTAGGAATGATTGCTCGACAGATTAGATTAATGATTCAAACTAAATCTTTATACCGCAAAAATTTAACAATTAAACAGATTGCTCGCAAATTAAGCCAACATCCCTATCCAATTGAAAAATGCTTAAAACAGAGTAAAAACTTCTCAATGCAAGGTTTAGAGCAGGGTCTTGAAGAATTACACAACACAGATATAAATCTGGTCAGCAAAAGCAATCCAGAACTAGAAATGGAACTGCTCGTATTAAAACTGAGCCAACTAGAATAAGAACTAAATGACCTTCAGTCATAGTCTAAGGTTAAGTTTAAGATTAAGTAACCCATTAAAGACCTTAAAAACAGAAAATCATTCACAATATTTCCTTTGAAAATAATAAATTTAGTTAGATAATAGCTATTATCTAACTAAATTCTCAAACACCTAGCTAGGTACTCACTGACTATGACTTTTTATATACTCAGCTAGTTTCTTATCTGTTTTACAGATATGAGCAGTTAACCATTCTTTAATTTGCTTGGTGATTTAATCTACTAATTCTGCACTTATCTGATCAGCAGTGAAAAATTCTATCTTTAATTGGTTGATCTGTTCAATTAACTGCTGATGAGATTGCTTATGTTCTTCATAGTGAGGATAATCATACTTCCTTTGCAACTCCTCTTCATCTGCAAAATGGGTATTCAATAGCCATCGTCTCAACTCCTCAACAAAATATTAATTCAAAAATTTTATAGTTTACTCACTTAAATAATCAATAATATCTCCCCGACTAACAATTCCAATCAAGCTCCCAGCTTCATCAACAACAGGCACCCGCTTAATTCCTAGATCAATCAAAATGGTGGCTATATCCTCAACTGTTGCATTAGCAGTAACTGTCTGAACATCTGTTCCCATTACATCCTCTACTTTGGCCCCTACCATTTTCTTAAATTCTTCTTCAAATTTCTTAAAGCTATCTAAATATAGGATACTATCCAATAAATAAATATAATTAGGCAGTTCAAGCTTCTTACCTTGCTGTATCAAGTCACTATCACTTACAATTCCTACTAATTGACCACCATCTACTACAGGCACCCCACTGATCTTATTCTTACTTAAAATTCGAGAAACCTCCTTGACACCAGTTTCTGGCGTAACAGTAATTACATCCTCAGTCATAATTTCAACTGCTGTCTTCATTTGTAATCCCCCTTTTTTATTACTCTAGAATTAATCTTACTTTTAGAATTCAAAGTTATAGCATTATTTATTCCTAAAAGGTAATCCAATTCAGATAAATTTATAATCAAATAAGCTCCTATTTAATATTTATATTCTTGATAATTCATTTATTTCCTGCTAATTCAAAATGAATTAGGTTATCAATTCTTAAAATTCATTGAACAAGATCATTAAATCGATTATCTTTAATAGCTATTCTAACTCAAGGGCTTAGATCTTACTTAAACTTAGACTTAACCTTAAACTTAATATCAATTAAACATCAACTTTAATAAACAAAAAATCAACCCCATAAATCAAGATTACAGGGTTGATTTGATCATTTTTATGCACTTACTTCTTCGCGTGGGCTATCTAAGAACTTAACTTCTCTAGCAATAATACCCGTTCTATATCTCTTTTCACCTGTCTCCTGATCATTCCAACTACTGACCTCAATACGTCCCTGAACTGCAATCAATCTTCCTTTTGATAAAAATTCATCGCACTGTTCCGCCAGTCGATTCCAAACTGTTACATAAATAAAATCTGTCTTACGTTTCCCTTCTTTATTCTTATAATCACGTTCCACAGCTACTACCAAATTTGCCCTCTTGCTATCACTTTCCATTTCAACCAGCTTGGGATCTCTTGCTAACCTTCCAACCAAATTTACTTGATTTAACATCTCTCTCAACTCCTTTCTCATGAGCATTATTATTTTAACCAAATAAAGTATATATATACTTTATTTGCATTAATTTCTGGGTTTATTAGCAACAAAGTTGTTCGGTCATAGGCTAAGATAACCGAACAATTCACTCTCCAATAAGTTAGTCGGCAAAAAAGTCTCCTTCAGGGTACTGTAGTCCAACCATCATCATGAAATCCCGCCACAGGTTGAAACCTGTGGCTCTTGCTCTTAATGAATTAATTAAATTTACTTAAACGAACGCAATAAGTTAAAACATATGGCTATGATATTTGCTTTTATCTTTTTAACGAGTTCACTGACACTGACACTTAATATATAGTTCAATCGTACAATAACAAATTAAATTCCATTATTTAAAGGATTTTCTTAAAGTTTATTGAATATGAATATAATAGCAGTAATCATTATTATTATTATTAAAAAGGAGTGAGCAGTATGTTATGGAAAGAAAAGTATAAGATAGGTATCGAGAAAGTCGATCAACAACATAAAGAAATATTTAACCGACTAAATAACTTTTTAAATGTTGTCCGTAATGACGAAGAGATGAAAAGTAAATTAGAAGAGATCGAAAAGACACTTGATTTCATGGGCCAATACGTTGTTGTTCATTTTGATTCCGAAGAAAAAGTACAGCAAGAATATAACTATCCCCATTATGAAGAGCATAAAGAAGTTCATGACAGATTCAAAGAAGAAATCATAAACTTTAAGCAAGAATTTGAAGCGGATAAATATAACGAAGATCTCGTTATGGAGTTCAGTGGTAGACTACTAACCTGGTTAATTAATCATGTTGCTGATGAAGATCAAAAAATTGCTGATTATATCCAAAAGTAATTAAAACAAAATCTTTAAAGGAGGAACTTAGATGACTACTGATTATATAGAACCGATCTTTACTGCTACTAATAAGGTCTTAAATAATATTCTTCAATTAAAAGAGATCAAACAAGGGCCAACTGCTGTCACTGAAGAGTTGATTGCAACTAAGAAGGTCAATATCTCTATTGGTATAACTGGTGATCTAGAAGGGGCTATTATCTTCAGCTTCCCCGAAGAGATGGCACTCAAGATAGTCCGAGAAATGTCTGGCATGGAAATAAAAGAGATCGATAAATTCGTCACCTCTGCTGTCGGTGAACTGGGCAATATTATCTGTGGTAATGCCCTGACAACTCTTAGTCAAAATGACTATTGCTGTGATATTACCCCTCCCCAAGTGATCATTGGGATTGATAATAAAATTTCACTGGCCAGTGAGGAGATCTCTATTATGCCTCTTGAGACTAACTTTGGAGAATTTGATGTTAACATCGGACTGTGCAACTGCTAGGCAAATAGCCACAGGTTAATTAACCTGTGGCTTTGGTTTAAAATTAAAATATTCTTACTTCACTTCCTTTCCAGATTAATCTGATATCTCTTCCTTCTCCTCTTCTCCTTTAGAAAAAAACCACATAAGCATACCAAAGACAATTCCCCCAACTGAAAAAATAGCCAAAGTATTTAAAAGCTCCAATACAATTTCATGGAATGTAATCTCTCCCAAGCTAGTTAAAATATTAATCAGTAGAACAAAACATCCGACAGGTAATCCCCATCCTATAATTCCCTTCCTGACTATAAAATATAAAAAACCTTTTTCTTTAATCTCTTCCCAAGTCTCTTCATCATAATCAAGGGTCAAAGTTTGACTATAATAATCCAGATAAACGAATTTATCTGTAGAACAGAGATAAAAGAGAGTTAACCACTGCTTCCATCCTACTAGCTTACTACCACAGAGCAATTTAACCTCTTCATCCTTCTCTAAATTTAATGTTATCTTCTTACTCTTACACCAATCGATCTTGACATAAATCTCATGCTTCCCAGGTGTAATTTCAATTATCTCTTCTTCTCCATCAGCAATCTTACCTTCCTGTTCACCATCAAGATAAATTTCATAATTCCTACCACTATTAACAGCTTGAGAAGTCCTCAGCAATTTTATCTTTGCACTACCTTCCATTTATTACTCCTTCCTGTAGTCAAAAACAAACTATAGTTTAAAATTTTAAACTTCTAATAATTCAAATCCAGTTTCAAGATCAATCTCTCTGCGAATTGATAATTAAATTCAAAACATCAAAATCAAAAGACTAAAAAATCAATAATCAAGAGCTATAAACTAATTAGATTTCTAATTTCACAATGTTTTCTTTTAACTAAGAACACTCTTTATTTAACCTTACTTGGGAATTTTTCGCCCACTGTAAGTAAACTCTTCCCGATTCATATCTATATAATTCCTTCCTCCTCTAGTCTTAACCTCACCAATTAAATTACCACAATTATTACATAAAAGTTTACCATCGTCAACCTTACCATAAATTCTACTGATTTTTTCCTCCCAACACTTTAAGACTCTACCTTGACCGATCTTGTTATATTTCAGAAGCTTATCCTTACATTTAGCACATTTAATGGTTAACATCTAACTTCCCCCTTTTTTCAACAAGAACAATATTGATTATGATTAATTTCTTCTTGATAATCAACTAGACACCTGCAAAAATTACATTAAATTGATATAAAGTGGCACTTTGCCACTTTATATCAGTGTACAGTTTACGGTTTACAGTTGACAGTTAAAAAATCATTAAATCTTAAATTCAAAACCTCTCTACCCCTTTAATTATAAGGGTTCTAAATGGTTTTAAATTTTTAAGGTTTTGATCTTAACTGTACACTGTTCACTGTACACTGTCAACTCAATTATGTGGCACAAAAGTGACACATAATTGTAATAAAAAAATAAAGCAGATCTCAAAAAATGAGACATGCTTTATCTTAATCTGATTATTCTATAACTTCATCTAAAATTTCTTCATTAGAAATCAATCCTTGTAAATCATCAAATCTCCCTTCAATCAATTCAATATTATCATCTGCTAACTTAACTAAATAATTCTCTATAATAGTTACTGTACCTTCTATTGCCGGATCTACTATATCGTTTGGATTAACCTCTTCAAATTTCCTAATCAATTTTTCTACCTCACCAGGGTAAGGACTATTAATTACTGCTAAATCAATATATTCCAACTCTAGAAGCTCCAAATATCTTACAAACTCTTCATTATCAACCGTTGCTGCTAAATCAAATAAGATCTTATACTCTTGCTCAGCTACAATTTCTTCAATCAAAATCCTCTTTTGAGGTTGAATCTCTATCGCATAAATCTTATTATCCCCTTCAAAATAATTTCTTTTAACTGCTTCAAATTCTATATCCTGTCTTAAAGAAGTTATCTTTTTTTCTTGAGGAATGAAGTAATATCCTTCTTTAGCAGGTCTGATTGAGACCTCTCCTTTAGCTACTTGATCTTCTTCAACTATTTTAGACCATCTACCTTCCTCATCTGTCCTCACTAAGCCATCCTTACCAATATGTAATGATACATCTTCAACTCCTAGTTCTCCCCCATCTATTATCTGACCAGATAACTCATACCTTTCCTGTTGTCTACAACCAGCGCCTAAGATAAGAAATAAACTGATAATTGCCATTATTTTAATCTTCTTCATACTTACTCTCCTTTATTTATTTTATAGTATCTACTTCTTATCTTAACTCAATTATTAAAGCTAGTCTATATTAATTTCTCCCATCTTTAACAAGATATTTTATCAACACCAGCTATTAATTTAAAATCATTTAAAGCAAGGGTCAATAATAATCTACAGTTGCAGTACTAAATCACCATGAGAAAATAAATGGTACAGGCTATCCTGAAGAGCTGAAAGAAAAGAAGATTCATGAATTTGGTAGAATTGTGGCTATCGCTGATATCTTTGATGCTCTAACTAGCAATAGATGTTATCGTCAAAATGGTCTGTTTATAAAGTGATAGATTTTTGCGTGAGCATAGCAATAATCACTTTGACCAAGGTTTAGTCAATAATTTTATTGATGATATTGCTACCTATCCTAACGGTACAATAGTTACACTAAACACTAGAAAAAGAACTATATTATAAATCACCAACCATACCATAAGTACTGATTCTCCTGTTTTATATATTTAAGACATCAATAAAGCATCACCATTTTTTTGAGACATATATTTAAAAATCAATCGATCTAATTCTCGACTTAGTTCTAAAGCTTCCTGCTGACAATCTCTCTTCATTATCAAGTCCAGCTCTCTTCTCTTCTTCTCAATCTGCTCTTTTAATGATTTCAGCTCCATTGTTTACACCCCTTCCTAGATGATTTATTTTATAATTGTAACATTATATATTTTAGAATGAATGATCATTATCATGCTTTTATATTATATAGTAATAACTTCCAAGTTTCAAATATGATTTCAATTTTTTCTATCACTAATTAAATGACCTCCAGTCATAGACTCAGACTAATCTTAGTCTGAGTCTATGCAGCCCATTTAAAAACAGTAACATTAAAAAAGACGCTCTAATCTTACCTGATTAAAGCGCCTTAAAAATTAAGATTCACTTTTTAATAGACTTAACCAGTTTTAGATAATTTTTCGGAGATAGAATCAACTATCAGAGCAATTGCTCCATCTCCAGTAACATTACAAGCAGTTCCAAAACCATCTTGAGCCATATACAATCCAATCATCAATGCTTGCTGAGCATCACCAAAACCAAGAATAGTAGTCATTAATCCTAAAGCAGCCATTACAGCTCCTCCTGGTACTCCTGGAGCAGCAACCATTACTACACCTAAACTCATAATAAATGGTAAAAATTCAGCCAAAGTCGGTTGTGCACCGTAAAGTAATAAAACGGTAATTGAACATAAGACTAAAGTAATCGTACTACCTGCCAAATGAATCGTTGCTGATAATGGAATTACAAAATCAGCTACCTCTTCAGATAAATCATTCTTTTTAGCACTCTTTAAAGTAACAGGTAGCGTAGCAGCACTGGACATAGTACCTAATGCTGTAGTATAAGCCGGTATCATATTCTTCAAACTTTTGAACGGATTACTACCGCTCCTTTGACCAGCCAATAAATATAAAAGAATTAAATAACCTATGTGTAAAATTATTACTAAAGCAAATACTTGCCCAAAGACTCCTAAAGTCTCAAAAACCTCCCCTGTAACTGCCATATCAGCAAAGACTCCCGCAATATAAAATGGTAATAATGGAATAATTACCTTTTCTATTACTAATACAATAATCTCCCTAAACTCATACATAAAATCTAAAAGTACATTATTTTCTCCTTTGATAAAGCTAATTCCTAAACCAAGTACAAACGATGTTATCAATGCTGTCATTACTCCCATTAATGGCGGCATCTCAATCGTTAAGAAAGGTTCAATTCCACCATTTTCTGCAGTTTGTACAGCACCATCAACTATAATAGTAGGTAATATACCGCTCCCAATAAAATATGCTATAACTCCAGCAATAACTGTAGATAAATAAGCCGTTCCCACTGTAATTCCTAATAGCTTTCCGGCCTTATCTCCTAGTTCTGCGATCCCTGGGACAATAAATCCTAAAATAATAAGTGGTACAATATAAATTAAAAATTCACCAAAAATGCTAGTAAGAGTATAAAATGACCTAGCAAACCAGTTAGGAAAAAATAATCCAACAATAATACCAAATAAGATTCCTAATAATAACTTAGGCAATAAACCAAGCTTATTCATAATATCAACTCCCTAAAATTTTTAATTATTTAATTATACATTAAATTGAACAAATTTTCTAAAAATCCTGCTTAAAATCAAATGTTTCTAAAATCACTTATAATGAGCCATACTATCTGCAGTTTGATTCCCTAATCTAATTTCTCCTAATCTTTCTCTTTTGAAATATCAAGGATTAACTTTTTTCGAGCATAAGATTATTTAATTTCAAACATTGATTTTCCCCTTACATATATTCAGTATAATAATTAAAATACCTTCTTTCAAAATATCATTTCATCTTCTTAAAAGAAATTCAGCCCTAATTTTGTAATTACAAAATTAGGGCTGAATTTCAATTTTTCAAATCAACCTTCTCAATAGAATTATCTTTTCCATCAACAAATAATAATTTATTAGCAAGAGTCTCATCTTTACCTAATAAAACCTTAACCGCCTCTAAAACCTGCAAACAAGCAACCATTGCTACAACAGGAGAGAAAGCTTGAACTTTTTCCCTAGTTTGGGCAATTTGTTCCTCAAAAATTTCTTGTAAAGTAGGTGTTTCTCCTGGAATAATTGTTGTTAACTGTCCATACCAGGAAGAAATTCCACCATGAATCAGAGGCAATTCATACTCACAAGCTAACTGAGATAAGTTGAATCTAGCTTCAAAATTATCCAAAGCATCCATGATCAAATCAACATCTAAAGGCAATTCAGTTTCTTGATCAATTTTATCAGTAATTGCTACAATCTCCGTTCCTAAATCAAAAGCATCTAAAACTTCCTTAGCTTTAACTGCTTTAAATTCTCCAATATCAGCCCTACCATATAATACTTGTCGGTTTAAATTAGATAGTTCTATTCGATCATAATCCATCAAATAAATCTTCTTAATTCCAATTCGTTGCAATTCTAATGCTTGATGAGTACCTAATCCTCCAGCACCAGCTATTAAAATTGTTGAATTAATAAGTTTCTCTAATTCATTAATTTTAAACATTTCGGTTTGTCGCTCTAAAAAATCCATCATCATCCTCCCCCAACCGGAGGAAAAATCCCAACTCTATCCCCATCCTTTAATACTGTACTCTTCGATCCAGATCTGCCATTAACCTTAATAATTAAAGGGGTTGTCTGGGGAATCCCAAAATATTCAACCACCTCATTAACTGTACTACCTGCTTCTAACTCTACCAAAACTTTTTTCTGATTTTTTGGAAAAAAATCCTTTAAGGTAGCAAATAATCTTACCGTTACTTTCATCTTCATCTCTCCTACTATTATTATCTTATAACTTATTACTAAAAGTTATAAACTTCATCAAGCTCCTCGTCAGTTATATCAAATTTAACATTATGAGGTGAACACTCCTCTTCTAAGAAGAAATCAGGTAAGCGATCATCTGAATTATCAAAACCAGCCCTAACATTGAAATCTCTTTCGGCTTTAAGGATAGATTCACCTAATTTAGTAACATCATCAGCAACTAACTCTATACCATACTGTGCATTAAGCATATCTACTACAGCCGGTAAAGCTACTTCATTATCTAAAATTGCAAAAGCAGCAAAGACACAAAGACCAGTACTATCTACTGCTGCAGTAGCTATTTGTAGATCTCTAGAAAGAGCAACTTGACCTTCTTTACTTAACGGATCTACATCACCACCAATACCAAGAATATTAGCTGTTACAGCATAGCCTGCTGTATGATCTGCACCCATAGTACTTGTCGCATAAGTTACAGCTACACCTTTAACAGCACGTGGATCATAAGCTGGAATACTTTGATTCTTAACTACTGGTACACGTGTAAGACCAAAAGCTTTACCAGTAAATCCAGTTCCGTTACCAATAATTCTACCAAGAGGTGTACCTTCACCTATTTGCTTTAAAAGATCAATTGCTCCTTCAGCATCACCAAATTCAATAATCCCTGCTTCCATAGCAACAGCTATAGTAGTAGACATTTCAATAGTATCTACTCCAATATCATCACAAATACGATCCATCATAGCGATAGCATCTATGTCATCAATCTCAGAATTAGCACCGAAGCCCCAAACTGTTTCATACTCAAAGCCGCCAGTTAAATAATTACCATCTTTATCATTATAAATCTGAGAACATCTCATAACACAACCTGGGTGACAAACATGAGCCGTTTGACCTCCACGCTCCTTGATAACATCAGCTATTGTTTCACCACTAATCTTATCTGCTCCCTCAAAGCGTCCTGTACGGAAGTTTTTAGTTGGTAATCCACCCGATTCATTTAAAATATTAATCAAGATAGATGTTCCATACTCAGGTAACCCTTCACCACATACTGGATGATCCAATAAAGCCTTAGCTAATCCACGAGCAGACTTCTTAAACTTGTCTTTATCAACTATAGAAACTCCTGGAGCATCAGTATCATCAATCACTATTGTTTTTAATCCTTTAGATCCCATTACAGCGCCAGTACCACCACGTCCACAATGACGTGTAGGACGACCTTCAGGGTCAGATACAGCAATAGAAGCAGACTGTAACTTATACTCTCCAGCCTGACCAATAGACATTACACAAACATCTTCTCCTAACTCCTCTTGTACCTTTTCCATTACTTCATAATTGCCCTTACCTAATAAATTATCAGATACGTCTTCTAACTTAATACCATCCTTATTTACCGTCATAGTGTAGAACTTGTTATCTTCAGGTTTCCCTTCGACAACAATTGCTTTTACATTTAATTTAGCCAATTTTTGAGCTGCTGTACCACCGGCATTAGACTCCTTAATAGTGCCAGTAAGAGGACTTTTAGTCCCAACAGATAATCGACCAGAACTTGGTGCATTAGTTCCCGATAATAACCCTGGAGCAATTACTAACTTATTCTTAGCTCCTATTGGATTACACGTTGGATCTACCTCATCTGCAATAATTTGTGAAGTAAGACCTCGACCCCCTAAAGCTACATAATCTTGCTTTACATCTTCAGTAGTAACCTTACCTTCCGTCATATTCACTCGATAAATTTTCATATTTACAACCCCCTCATTACTTAGTACAGTACTCTCAGCTAAATATTTTGTCTTCAATATTTTATTTCAGCTGAAAGTATCTTACTTTTCACCTATTAACAAATGCAATTCATATACCAATCAATCAAAATAGACTGATTTTACTTAATTTTAAATAAAATCAGTCTATTAATCATGATTTTCAAGCAATTCCACTGCTATATTCCAGCAATTTTAACATAACAAAATTTGAAGAATACTCTTTAAATTTTAAAAAAAACTAGATAATGTTAGATTTTAGAACAGTCCATATCACAGCTATCTGAATAATCCAATCATTTAAGAATACTGTTCAATTTTATAACGCCGTTATAAAATTGAACAGTATTAAAAATTTAATCTTATACTTCTTCATTTTCCAATAAAGAGTATTTCTTACTATCTCAAGATAATTAGCAATTTTATAGATCAGGCTTTGAATTATAGTCCCTCAATGCATAAAATTATTTTAAAACATCCTCTAAGCATTGAAGAGTATAATCAATCTCTTCTTCAGTATTAAAATAACCAATACTAAATCTTAAAGTTCCCTCTGGAAAAGTACCTATCGTCTTATGGGTTAAAGGAGCACAATGTAATCCTGAACGAGTCATAATATTATATTTATCATCTAATGTAAAACTTAGTTCTCCTAAATCACAATCAGTAACAGTTATTGAAACAGTAGCAGTCTGCAACTTAATATCCTTTGACCCATGAATATTAACTTTTTTTATTTCTTTTAAACCTCTTAAAAGCTTGTTAGTTAATTTTAATTTGTGACTTCTTATTTTTCCCAAACCCTCTTGCTTTATAAACTCAACTCCAGCATTTAACCCAGCAATTCCAGGAGTATTTGGGGTACCACTTTCAAATTTATCGGGCAAAAAATCTGGCTGATACTCTTTATCAGAAATACTACCAGTACCTCCTTCAATTAAAGGCTTCATCTGTTTAGCTGCTCTTTGACTAATTGCAAATCCACCCGTTCCAGGAGGGCCCATCAATCCTTTATGCCCTGTAAAAGCAAGTATATCCAAACTGAGTTCAGAAAAATTCAACTCATAAACTCCTGCTGTCTGAGCAGTATCTAATACAAAAAATAGATTATATAGATCAGCAATTTTAGCTATTTCTTTTATCGGTAGCAAAGCTCCAATTACATTAGAAGCATGAGTGATAATTATCATCTTTGTATTATCTTTTATTTCATCATTAATATCCTCTATTTGTATTAACCCTCTTTTATCAGCATTAATGTAGCTAACATCAATAATTCCTTCACTTTCCAATGACTTCAATGGTCTAATAACTGAATTATGTTCTAAAGTGGTTGTTATAACATGGTCTCCTTCTTGTAACAAACCTTTAATTGCATAATTTAAAGAGCAGGTTATATTATGGGTAAAAACTATCTGTTCTGGTGTTGGAACATTAAAAAATTGAGCTAAATTAAGACGCGCTTCTAATAAAATTCTCCCTGCATCTAGTGAAAACTCATAACCTCCTCTACCCGGACTACATCCTATATCTCGAAAATAATCTTTCATGGCTTTTACTACTGAACCAGGTTTATAGCGAGTAGTAGCAGCATTATCTAAATAAACTTCTTTCATAATTAATCACAACCTTCCTGTGCAAAATCATTCAATTCTAACAAAATACATAATTTATTATATCCTACGCTTTCTTTAGAAGTCAAGCTGTGATTTTTATTTATATTATTTATATTTAACATAAAAAAAATTGATGATATTTTTGATTTGTGTTATAATTCATACAGATTATATTTTAAATAGGAAGGATTGATAACATGACTGACAAAAGAACTATTATTTTCACTGGAGCTATAATTGGTATTTTAGCTGCTTACCTGATTCATCTAGGAAACCCAGGTAATATGGGAATATGCGTAGCTTGTTTTATTAGAGATATTGCTGGGGGAATGGGATTACACAGAGCAGAAGTAGTTCAAAATATTCGACCTGAAATCATAGGCTTCATTTTTGGAGCATTAATCATCTCCTTACTTAATAAGGAATTTAAATCAAGAGGTGGATCATCTCCATTTGTTCGTTTTATTATTGGTATGTTTGTAATGATTGGAGCTTTAGTATTTTTAGGTTGCCCACTTAGAATGGTACTTCGCCTTAGTGGGGGAGACTTAACAGCAATTGCTGGATTCCTAGGCTTTGCCAGTGGAATAATTATTGGAACTCAGTTTATTAAAAAAGGCTTTAGTCTTGGTAAGGCTCATGATCAAAATCCAATTAATGGTTATATCTTACCTGTTATTGCTATTATTCTTTTAAGTCTTCGGATCTTAAATCCAGAATTTATCTTCTTAAGTGAATCTGGACCAGGTTCAGCATTTGCTCCAATTATTATTGCATTGATTGCTGGACTAATAGTAGGTGTTTTATCCCAAAAGAGCCGAATTTGTATGGTAGGAGGAATTAGAGATATCTACTTGATTAAAGATCCTCATCTATTTAACGGATTTATTGCAATCTTTGTATTTGGATTAATCTTTAATTTTGCTTTTGGTAACTTTAACTTAGGTTTTGAAGGACAAATAGCAGCTCATAATGATTTCATCTGGAACTTCTTAGGGATGCTACTAGCAGGATTTGGTTCTGTATTACTAGGAGGATGTCCATTACGTCAGACTATTTTAGCTGGTGAAGGAAATACTGATTCTGCTGTAACCTTTTTAGGGCTATTAGTAGGAGGTGCTATCTCACACAACTTTGGTTTAGCAGGTGCACCATCAGGGGTAGGAACAAATGCTAAAGTAGCAGTTATTATAGGAATTATTATGGTTACTTTAATTGGTTCTTTAAACATCTATTTCAACTCAATAAAATATTCTCAGAAAGGAGAGATAAGTCATGGCGCATAAAACTATCGATACTAGAGGACGTAGTTGTCCTGAGCCAGTTGTAATGACAAAACAAGCACTTACAAAAATAACTGACGGTCAAATTACTGTATTAATCAATGAAGAAGTAGCAAAAGAGAATGTGACTAGATTTGTTGAAAGTTCCGGCTGTGAAGTAGAAGTCAAAAAGAATGAGGAAGAATATAAACTATTGATTACAAAGGGGTAATTAAATATGAAAAAATACACTTATATCATAACTTTTCCTTCTACTCACTTAGCTTTAAAATTTGAATCTATTATGAAGGCTAATAACTTAAAAACTAAATTAACCCCTGTTCCTCGACAGATAAGTTCTTCCTGTGGAATAGCTGGAAAGTTAGATAAGGAAAATTTTGAAAAATTGAAAAAGATGGAAGATAAAATTGAATATGAACATATATATTTATATTCTGAAGATAATAAGGAAATAAAACAGATATCAAAAGATCAAGGATGGGAGATCTCCCATCCTTGATCTTATTATAATATTTATATGACCACCAAATATTACTGACGATCTGTTACCTCTTGGAGAGTATTATAAATCTTAAATTCTTCAGTAGCCATCTTATTTTCGGCAAAATAATGCTTCAAATAATCCAAAGCAATATTTCCTGAACTATCTTCTAAATCAGGATCTGCCCCCTCCTGGAGTAAATACTCTATTACCAATTCATTACCATTATAAGTAGCATTAATTAAAGCAGTTCTCCCCTCTAAGTCCTGTAAATCAATCTCTGCCCCTCTTTGAATCAAGAGCTTAACAGCTTCTAGATTACCTGCTTTGGCAGCTTTCATTAAAGGTGTTCTCCCTTTTTCATCTTTATCATTAAGATCCACACCACTAGCTAATAAATCATCAATCTCATCGTCTACTAAAGAATCTGACCAATTTATCTGACTCCAATCTTTTTCAACCAAATCTTTTGGCTCTTTTTCAAGCTCTTCTATCTGCTCAGAATCTACTTCTTGTTCAGAATCTACTTCTTGCTCAGAAGTACTATCCCCAAATAAAGCACACCCCGATAAAACTAAAGAAATAATTAAGACTAATACTATTCTCTTATCATTTATCATGACTAATCAGCTCCTTAATTAATTTTATTATTACTATGATTCTAGAAACCAAAAACAAATCCTTCTTTTACATCAATAAATTTACAATAAAACAAGCAGGGTTTCCCTGCTTGAAAATATAGTCTATAGTCTATATTAATCAGTTATCTTAAATTTAAACTCTTCCCCTTCATATTCATAATCAACTAAAACCTGGTCACCTTCCTTGACCTGTTCATCAAGTAACATCAATGCTAACCGATCCTTAATATACTTTTGAATCACCCTCTGTAGTGGTCTCGCTCCATAAACTGGATCATAACCCAATTCCCTAATTTGAGTTTTAGCATCTACTGTTAATTCTATCTCTAGACCCTGCTTAGCTAACTTCTCTTCTAAATCAGCTAACTTAAGCTCAATAATTCGATTTAAATGATCTTTAGCTAAGGGGTGGAAGATAATCTGTTCATCAACTCGATTTAAAAATTCCGGTCTAAAATGCTCTTTTAATGCCTCAGCTACCTTCTCTTTTATTTCAACCTCCTGATCTAAATCTTGAATATATTGAGAACCAATATTAGAGGTCATAATAATCACTGTGTTCCTAAAGTCAACCTCTTTTCCTTGACTATCTGTTAAAATTCCATCATCTAAAATTTGTAATAAAATGTTAAATACGTCAGGATGAGCTTTTTCTATTTCATCTAATAAGAGAACGGCATAAGGTTTACGTCTGATCTTTTCTGTCAATTGTCCTCCTTCCTCAAAACCAACGTAGCCAGGAGGTGAACCAATCAATTTAGCAACAGCATGGCGTTCCATATACTCTGACATATCCAACCTAACGATAGCTCGCTGATCATCAAATAAATATTCAGCTAACGTTTTGGCCAGTTCTGTCTTACCTACCCCTGTTGGCCCCATAAAGATAAAAGAACCTAATGGACGATCTTCATCCTGAAGTCCAGTTCGAGAACGGCGAATAGCATTACTAACTGCTCTAATAGCATCATCTTGCCCTACAACTCGCTTAGACAACTCCTGCTCTAAATAAACCAACTTTTCTCGTTCTTCTTCCATTACTTTAGTAACCGGAATATCAGTCCACGAAGCTACTATCTTAGCTATATCATCCTCTTGTACTTCTTCTTTAACTAAGTCACGCTCTTCTTTTAACTCTTCTGTCCGTTGTTCAAACTCCTCTAACTTCTTTTGTAATTCATGTAATCTTCCATACTTCAATCGAGCTGCCTCTTCATAATCTGCTTCTCTCTCAGCATTTTCAGCAGCAATCTTGGTCTCTTCAATCTCTTCTTTTAAATCTTGAATCTTTTGTATACCCTCTTTTTCATTCTCCCATTTAGCTTTTAAGGGGTTTATCTTCTCTTTTAGATCAGCTATCTCTTGTTCAATAGCTTCTAGACGCTCTTGAGAAGCTTGATCTTCTTCTTTTTTTAACGCTTCCCGTTCAATCTCTAACCTTCTTAATTTACGATCCAATTCATCAATTTCAATCGGCATTGAATCTATCTCAATTCTTAATTTAGAAGCTGCTTCATCAATTAAATCGATTGCTTTATCAGGTAAAAAACGCTCTGTTAAGTAGCGATCGGATAACTGAGCAGCAGCTACTAAAGCACTATCTTGAATTCTAACTCCATGATGAATTTCATACTTCTCCTTCAAACCACGCAAAATAGAGATTGTATCTTCTAAAGATGGCTCTTCAATTATGACCGGTTGAAATCTCCGCTCTAAAGCAGCATCCTTTTCGATATGCTTTTTATATTCTGCTAAAGTAGTCGCTCCTACACAATGTAATTCTCCTCTTGCTAAAGCAGGTTTTAACAAATTAGCAGCATCCATTGCTCCTTCAGTCGCTCCTGCCCCAACCAAGGTATGCATTTCATCAATAAAGAGAATAATCTGTCCTTCTGCCTTCTTTATCTCCTTTAAGACAGATTTTAAACGCTCCTCAAATTCACCCCGATACTTACTTCCTGCAACCAAAGAACCCATATCTAAAGAGATTACCTTCTTTTCTTTTAAAGCTTCAGGTACATCACCATTGATGATCCTTTGGGCCAACCCCTCTACAATCGCCGTCTTACCTACACCCGGTTCCCCAATCAAGACTGGGTTATTCTTACGTCTTCGGGATAAAACCTGCATTATTCTTCTAATCTTTTCATCACGCCCAATAACAGGATCAAGCTTACCATTCCTAGCTAACTCAGTCAAATCGATCGTGTAATTTTCTAAAGCTTGATATTGGCCCTCAGCATTTTGGCTGGTCACTTTTGCTCCTCCTCGAACCTCCTCAACTGCTTTCCTGACTTGATTCTTAGCAATTCCTTTCTCTTTTAACAATTTAGCCGCCTTACTTTTGCCATCAGCTAAGATAGCCACCAAAAAGTGTTCCGTAGAGACATATTCATCCTGTAACTCTTTGGCTTCTTTTTTGGCCCGGCGCAAAACCCGAGCTAATTGTTGTGAAGTATAAAGTTCCCCCTGCTCAGAATAAACTTGAGGAAACTTATTAATCCTTTCTCTTAATTCTTCCTCTAGACTACCTAACTTCAGCTCCAACTTCTGTAAGATAGGTCTTACTATTCCATCATCCTGTTCCACTAAAGCTAACAATAAATGGGCAGGATAGACTTCCTGATTTTGATAATCGTCTGCTAGATGCTGAGCTTCCATCAAACTTTCTTGAGCTTTAATAGTGAAATTATCCATCTTCATTAATAAGCACCTCCAGATATATTTTTTCCTCTATCTTTAAAGCTTTATTCACTTATTAAGTAATTATTAGCACTCATCTTTATCGAGTGCTAATAATATTATAAAAAAATAAACCTTATTTGTCAATTATATCAATGAAATGGATACAATGTGTCAGTAGAGAAATTAATTTTACTGACACGGATCTTACGAGTCTTACAAACCAAGACTGTCCGTGAAAAACGTAAAAAACATATCGACGGAGACCTACCCTCACAAAATTGCTTTTACCGACACAGATTACAGACACCCACACTATTTTTATTTGGCTAACCAATTGACAAATCTGAAATTATGTGGTATTCTTAAGAAGGCTGGTAAAAAATATACTGCCAGTTGATTTTTTTAATTATTAGGAGGAATTATTTAAATGAAGGAACAAGGTAATGTTAAGTGGTTTAATGGAGAAAAAGGTTATGGATTTATTGAGCGAGCAGAAGGAGACGATGTATTTGTACATTTCTCTGCAATTGAAGAAGAAGGATTCAAGACTTTAGAAGAAGGTCAATCAGTAGAATTTGAAGTCGTTGATGGAGATCGTGGACCTCAAGCTGAAAATGTCGTCAAACTATAAATTAATATAGATTACGATGTTTACCAAGCCTCGGAATTTTTCCGAGGCTTTTATTTTTATCTAAAAATCAATTTTGACCCCATAAGTTGGCCCATACGTCGAAGTTGTTTCTTCTCCACCTAACATTCTAACAGCAGCTACCCCTTTGATTCCTTCAGCCAACTCTTTGCCGATTCCTAATTCAGCATCTACTATAAAATCTGAAATCCCAACTAAATTAGAGTTTATATCTAAGTCAAAATAGACTTCTGCTCCTTCCTCAAATTGACGCTCCATAATTAAGCCTAAGATTAAACCTCCAGTATCTTCTTCATCAGTTGGATCTAAAATACTTCCACTACTTGCTCCCACTTTAAGAGCCCAATTAAAATCTCTTTCTGCTTCTTGTAATCCCTCTGGTATAAATTGATATTCTATGCTGGCTACCCCAGAACCTTCTCCTCCATAAGGCGCTGTAAAACTGAGACCATATCCTGAATAGTCATTGACCCCATAACCCAAATCGACCGTAATAAAATCACCTTGATCTGCTTCAAATCGTAATACCTGCACTCTATAAACATCCTCTCCTAAATTTAAGGTTGAAGCCAAAATATTACTGCTACTTAATAGTAAAATTAAAGAAACTAAAATAGATACTTTTGCTGATTTCATTAATTTTCTCCTCCACATTTTAAAATTATTCCTCTAAGTATATATTCTTGCTTAAGCTTCTTTTTCCTGCATCATTTATCTTAGAACCCCTTAACTAACTAAAACTGACATTAAATTAATTATAAACAAGGAACTTACTCAATTATCTAGAATACTACTTATAGATATCAAGGAGAGATTATAAAATAAATTAGCTAGTCTTAGTATTTTAAGCCTTAATCAGTGCCAAGCTTTTCTATTATTCATCTTTACATATCTAACTATTCATCAAACTACGATTCAGAAAGAAGGGAGCTAAAATAATGATTAAACACCAGAAGTCAACTCTATTATTAGTTATATTATTAATATTTATCTTTTCGACAACTGCATCTGCTACTTTTACAACGGGAGAAGGGAACCGAACCTATAAAATAGACAGTTTTCGAGTTGATCCACAATTAAGATTACAATCATTCTTAGTAGGAGTAGGAATCAATGACCAGACTGCTCTTAACTTTAAATTAACTGCTTTTAATGATGAGGAACAGCCAATAGATTTTATTTATCCAGGACAGAATTTTAAAGAAGGTTACTCTTTCTATCCAACAGAAGGGCCAATATTTGATGTGATGGTACAATACATCCCACGCCATAGCTTGTTTGTCACTGAATCTAGTCTGAATGCTGTCCAAGCAGGCTTTAAAAATTACCGAGGAGATATTTTAGATGAGGATGGAGATAGACCTACTAATTTAGAAAACAGCATAAATCAAACCTATTTCGTAGTTGGAATATTGAGCCGTTCTCGCTGGGATGATCATAATCTATTCTCTGATCTCAACATAGCTTATGATCCTGATCTAGAACGTGGTGGCTTCCTTTTCGATAGTCAAATTGGGATGGAATTTAATTTAAGAAGTAATTTCAGAGGTCAAATCAGCTATCGTGCCATAGGAACACTTAATGGTAGTGCAAGCGGAGTTTCATTGGGATTAAAAGTTGATTATTAAAAAGAAGATTAGCCAAGCTAATCTTCTTTTTTCTTTTCTCTTCAACTTTGTTGCATAATTATCCTTCCACCTGCTAAAAATATTAGAAGATAAAATATTTAGTCGTAGGACGCTTTACAAAGATGGAGTCAATTGTCAATTAGACGGGAGCAGAACAATTTAGCTATCTGCGAAGCATTATAATAACAGGCTTTTTTAGCAAATGGTTTTTATTACGAAAGGTCTGATAAGACCTGTAGAAAGAGTACTAATAGATTATAAGGAGGGTAGCTTTTTTATGGATAGAACATATAAGGGCTTATTTGCTGGAACAATCAGTGCCATCATTATGAACTCAATTAATTTAACTTTTTTTTATGTCTTTAATTTAACAGAAATTCGCTTCATTGATTGGACAGGTCTTGTCATGCTCGGTCGTATCCCTGATAATACTTTTGAAATAGTTTATATCTTAATCATTCAAATCTTTTGGACTGGTTCTTTGGGTATTTTTTTCTGCCTCTTAATCCCTCATTTAAGCTCACAAGGAAATATTGTAAAGGGCGGTCTATATGCCTTTTTACTTACTTTTATTTTTCGTTCAGTTGTCATTCTTTATGATATCGCCCCCCTTAATAATATCTCAACAACAACTAGTTTGATAAATGTAACTTCCGCTTTTCTGTGGGGATTAATTTTAGCATTAATTTTACAAAGACTAGAACATAAAAAAGAATAATTTTAAACAAGTTATAACCCTGGGCCAAATCAAAACCTCACTCTTGCAAAGCTGCAACTTGTTCCCCTCGTTCAACTCCCTCACCCAAAATCTCAACTCCTAACTTCTTAATCCACTCGACAGTCTGATAAATAATCTGCTGTACAGCCTACCTTATTAATCACCGTAATACATAATTTAACAACTGTTGGCTTTAATCGCTTAACGCTCTCCAAATTCAACTCCTAACTCTTTTAAACTGTGCTAGGTTACCACTCCCCTCGTTAAAAGCATTTAATATTTAATATTGAATATTGAATATTGAATATTTAACAGTTAAAACCAAGAGTCAAAATCACATAATCAAAAAGCTAAAAGATCAATCTTTGCAAGACATTATATTTTTTGAAAATATAATCAACTTATTTTTTTAACGATTGACTTAGACTTAACCTCAACCTTAAGCTTAAGCTATTTTGTAATAACGTGTATTTTTTAATCAATTAACAACCACAATATTAAGTAAGAACAATTAATAGGAGGAGTATATATATGTCCAGAATTGCAATTGAAGGTGACCTAACAAATATCAAAGAAGAATTACAGGCAACTGACCATGAAATAGTAAACTTGAATCAAGAAAATCTGCAAAATGCCGATGCAATCATCTTAACTGGAGCAGATAATAACACAATGAATATCACGGATACTGAAACCAATGCTCAAATCATCAATGCTCAAGGCATGTCCCCGGAACAAGTCAGAGAGCAACTAGAAAACAGATTAATTTAATTTAAGCTAAGCAGGGCAATCTTAAAGATTGGCCTGCTTGGCTTTTTGCAAAAATTACTTTTAAATTATCGCCCTACTATATTATTTTACTACGTTAATCTAATTCTCTACATATTATTAATAGTGGATACGGTTTTTGTGGTTTTCACAACAATAATTATAAATTTTACATCTAGATCAATTGATTATATTATTCAGAGTTGATATAATTACATACAAGCAGATCCAATCCTAAAGGAGTTGAATCAAATGAAACCTTCATCTGATAAATCACTAATTTCTGAAAGTAAGCAAATGTCAGGTTATACACCTGCTATTAAAAAAGCTAAGCAACGATTGGCCCGTACTCCAATTCAAGAAATTACTTCTAGAACTGGAATTAAATTCATAGAAGATGATAATCAATTCCTTCTTCCAGTACTAAATCAAAACTATTATATCGAATACCCGACTGGCAAAATAACCAGTCCTACAGCAGATGAAATAAAACCAGGTCTTCAAATTGTAATTCTACATTTCCTATTACGGGCCAACAATTGGCCATTAAAGAATAAGTTAATAGCTTATCGAGAATTGCCTTGGGGAAATGCTTATAGTGCTGCTTTTCAGCGTGAGGCAATCGATCCGATCAGTGATAATTTCTGTTCCCACCCTGAAAAGTTAACATCTGCTGCTAAAAAATTAAATGCAACATTTCTAACTAAAGGAGACTTGAGTTTTAAAGTTCAATTTTTCCCTAACATCCCACTGACCTATATACTATGGGAAGCTGATCAAGAACTGCCAGGAAGAGCCAACGTCCTATTTGACTCTTCAGTAATTACCAAATTACATACAGAAGATCTAGCCTTTTTAGGCGAATACACAACCCATTTATTGCTCAAATTTAGTAATTAAGAACAAAATAACCTTCAACCATCAGCTAAAGCTAAGTCAAGATTAAGTAACTCATTCAAAAACTTTAAAAAACATAATTTCCTTAATAAAAAAATAATTATAATACCTATTACTTAAAAATATTACATAACGGTATTAGCTGTTATGTAATTGGAGGAGGAATAAATTTGAAACTTACTAAAGATGATTTAAAAAGAAATTTTGCAGAAGAAAATTATATCTGTGGCGATGAGATCACTATTCCTGTCTATTTAGCTCTACAAATAGAAAAACCAATCTTAATTACTGGTGAACCTGGAGTAGGAAAAACAGAGATTGCTAAAGTTTTAAGTAATGCCTTTGATACAGAATTAATCAGACTGCAGTGCTATGAAGGGTTAGATGAAAATAAAGCTTTATATGAATGGAATTATCAAAAACAACTACTCGATATCCAAGTTAATAAGACTGAACAACAAGATAATAACTCACAAGGGGATATTTTCTCAACAGAATATCTACTGGAAAGACCATTACTGAAAGCTATTAAGAGTGAAAAGCGACCTGTCTTATTAATTGATGAAATTGATAAAACCGATCAAGAGTTCGAAGCTTTCTTATTTGAGTTATTATCAGACTTTCAGGTCTCTATTCCTGAATTAGGGACAATTAAAGCTAAACAACGACCAATAGTAGTCTTGACCAGTAATGCTGATCGTGAATTATCCGATGGCTTAAAAAGACGCTGTATCTTCTTATATATTGACCTCCCCTCTATAGAAAAAGAGATCGAAATCATTCAAACTAAGGTTCCAGGCATTGGAGAAGATTTATCTCAGGATATAGCTACAGCTGTTAGCTATTTACGGGCCAACCTTGATTTCAAGAAACAACTGTCTATCTCTGAAACTTTAGACTGGGCTCAAGCCCTAATGAGTTTAGATGCTGATCGACTAAGCCCAGAGCTGATTCAAAGGACACAAGCATTATTATTCAAGACTAAACATGATCTGGATCTCTTTAAGAAGGTAGGGGCTAAGGAGTTAACTCAAAAGCTGAGAGCATAATTTAAGTTCAATAAAGCTGCACGTTAAAGAAAGTTAATAGTCGAAAGGAGGTAAAATATTGAGCGCCCAACAAAATGTAGAACAAAAGGTTCAAGAGATGACTAGTCAACTAAGCGTTAACCATATAGAACATAATCTAATTAAATTCATTCAAATTTTAAGAAATTTAGGAATTAGAGTCAGTCTAGCTGAATCAATTGAGGCTTTAGAATCATTACAATTAATAGATATTATCAATAAAGACGAATTTAAGGTTACTTTACGCTCTCTATTAGTCAAAAACCATCATGAAAAAGAGATCTTCGATCACGCTTTTGAATCATTTTTTATTCCGCAAGAGAGCAAACAACAGAAGCAGACCCAACATCAAAAAAAGATTGAACAACAAAAAGCCACAAAACAAGAAATCGCAGAAGAATTAAGATTTAAAAAAGACAGTGTTCGAGAAGATAAAGAAACAGAAGAAATAGAATTAGAACTGACTGATAAACAAAAAGAGATCTATAGCCAATTAGAACCAGAAATCAAAGAAAAGATCAAGAATTATATCGATAGTAGCTTCCCTGGTCACCTACGCCATTCTTCTCATACCAAACCTGCTTTAGAAAGATTAATCGGTGGTAGCTTAAGTTATTGGCAAAGAAGATTAAAAGAAGATGATGAGCATAAAACTGAGCCTTCTATTCAACATGAAGTAACTGGTGATCTAGAGATGGATCGAGTAATTGAGGATGTCATCTCTAACCTTAAAAATGACGATAATAACTTAATCACTAAGGATCTCAAGTCAATTCCTAAAGAAGACTTGCCACAAGTAACAATGTTGATTAAAGATTTATCCTATAGACTAGCTACTAAAATTTCTCGTAGATTCCGTCAAAATAAGAAAATAGGCAAAATAGATCTAAGAAAGACAATCAGAAGTAATATTAAATATGGTGGAATATTATTAGACCTTAAATATAAAGAGAAGAAGATTCAAAAACCAAAATTCTTATTAATCTGTGATACTTCAGACTCTATGGCGCGTTATGCTACTTTTATTTTGCAATTTATTTATGGTATTTCCAGTGTAGTTAAAGATATTGAAAGCTTTAGTTTTTCAGAAGATTTGGAACGAATTACCAATTACTTCACTGAAGCAGGATCTTTTGAAGTTACGATAAAAGAAATCATCAGTAATAGCCAGCAATGGGGAGCATCAACCGATCTCAATACAGCCTTAGAGACTTTTAAAAGAGATTATATGGATTTAATAACGCCTCAGACGAATTTAATCATTATGAGTGATACAAAGACGATTAAACTCTATGATGCTGCTTCTACTTTAAAAGAGATTAAAAGTAAAGCTAAAGATTTAATCTGGCTCAATACCCTTCCTAAGTCGGAATGGGAAGATCTAAAATCAGTACAGGTCTTTAAAGAGCTAAGTACAATGATCGAATGTTATACTGTCAAACATTTAAAAGAGTTTGCTCAAATGAAATTTTTCTAAAATCATAAATTATTTATCAAATAAAGGAGTGTGTTAAATAATGACTCAAAAGAAAAGATTTAAGACTGAAATTAAGCAGAACAACTACATTGTTGCCCTAAAACAAGCAAAAGAAAAGCTAGCTACCCTCGAACCTGAAGGAATAGTTGAGCGCAGTGGAGCAGACTATAACCAAGCTGAAGAGAAATTTAAGTTAGTAATGGCTGGTGAAGATTATCTAATCAGTTATCCAGAAGGGAAAGTAAGCTTTGCAGCTAAAGAAAGAGAAGTACAATTACCAATTAAAGTATTGATCTTACATTATCTTAATCAAGCTAGTGGTGCTTCGCTTGAAGATAGATTGATCTCTTATCGTGAAGTACCTAAAGGAGGCGAGTTTTATTATAACAGCTTTAAAAAGAGAGCAATCGATCCTTTAGTTCGATTATTTGGTAACGATGCCGATAAATTAATTCCCGCTGGCAAATACTTAGGTGGAGAACCAACTGATCTCGGTGCTGTCAGTACTACCATTCCTGTCTTTCCTAAGATTCCAGTTACTTATGTAGTTTGGGAAGGAGATGATGAGTTACCACCATCAGGCAATGTTCTCTTCGATGCTTCAGTAATCTCTTATCTTCCTACAGAAGACTTAGCTTTTGTAGCCAGTGTACCCGTTTGGGCTTTCAAAGGAATTATTAAGAACCTTTAACTAAGGCTGAGTCCAAGTTTAAGGTTAAGGATAAGTAAAACCAATAAAAAGAAAGATAAAAAACCCTAATCTAATTTAACATCTTAGAATAGGGTTTTTTTATTATTTGATTTTTAGTTTTAGCTTAAACTCGGACTTAACCTTAAACTAAAATTGCCACTTGGCAATTTTATTCTGATTCATTCTTTTTAAGCAACTGATCTGCTTCATTGATCACTTCAACAAAATTTTCCCATTCCTCTGGTCTAAAAGCACAACTAGCTGATACATCTTCAGAAGCTATAAAGATCCCAATTTCTCCATGTTCTTTATGAACACCAACAGTTAACTTCTCACCTATTTTTCTCTCTTCAATAATTTTCATTATTAATCCCTCCTATTTCATTAATTTTCTAATTAATTTACGTCCAATCACCTTATTTTTAGCTCGCTTAGCTACCCTTTTCGGATCACCACTCGATAACGTCTCAACATCATTGGCAACTCTAGCTAACTTATAAAGGAAGCTAACAAATTTTTTCACTCATTTCCCCTCCCGTATATTTTTCATATTAACAATTAATGTCTAGTATAACTTTTCAAATTAAAAAATTACAATCAAAATTTTAAAATCAATCTGTAAAATTCTCTGCCCTTATCGTAGTCGCATAATTCTTCCAATAAAATCAAAACCTTACAATCTAAAATTCAATCATGAAGGCATGAAGGATATCTCACAGTAACATCTAGCTTTTTACCAAGTTATTATTTTTAATTTGTGTTAATTGGTGGTCCCTTATTCCTGCTCACTACCCCTTCGGGTTCTGCGAACCCTTCGTGATGAAAAAATCCGCTCTTAGATTTTTTGTTGCTATTTATTACTTGAATTTTAACTGTACATTGTACATTGTAAATTGTAAATTTGTTTTAACTATTCATTATTCATTATTCACTATTCAATGCTCTTTCTCTCCGGGTTCTGCGAACCCTTCGTGATGAAAAAATCCACTCTTAGATTTTTTTATTACTCTTTATAACTTGGGTTTTAACTGTAAATTGTACATTGTACATTTGTTTCTTACTACCCCTTCGGGTTCTGCGAACCCTTCGTGATGAAAAAATCCACTCTTAGATTTTTTTATTACTCTCTATAACTTGGGTTTTAACTGTAAATTGTACATTGTACATTTGTTTCTTACTACCCCTCCGGGTTCTGCGAACCCTTCGTGATGAAAAAATCCGCTCTTAGATTTTTTCTATCTACTAACACCCCTAATTAATTCACATTCAGCTTTAACTTGATTCCGCCCCTCTTTTTTGGCTAGATAGAGAGCCTCATCAGCCACTTTAATAAGTTGCTCTAATCCATTATTACTCTCCGGTTTAGCTATGGCTACTCCTGCACTGATCGTTACATAATCAGAAACCTGAGAATCTTGATGGGGCAGTTTCAAACTCTCTACCCCTGTTCTAATCCTTTCAGCAACCTTAATTGCTCCACTCAACCCTGTCTCTGGTAAGAGCACAACAAACTCTTCCCCTCCATAGCGGGCTACTAAATCAGCAGGACGGAGTACAAATTCTTCAAATTTCTTTGCTATCTTCTGCAAACATTTATCACCTGCTTGATGTCCGTAATTGTCATTATATTCTTTAAAGTAGTCAAGATCTATCATAATCAAAGCCAATGAAGCCGCCTTACGTCTCGCTCTCTTCCATTCCCTCTTCAATGTTTGATTAAGCAATCTTCTATTAGCAAAACCGGTTAGCTCATCCTTAGAAGCCAGCACTTTTAATTTCTTGTTGACCTTTTCTAATTTTTTATTAAGTTCTGCTAATAACTGAGTCTTTTCTTCAAGTTCTCTTTCCCGCTCTTTACGCTTCTTGATCTCTTTACTAAGCCTAAGTATTGAATTAACTCTCACCAACAGTTCCACCTTTTGAATCGGCTTAGTTATAAATCTTTTGCACGTAAAACCTGACGGGCTTGCCCTCAGGATGTAAGTGCTATTTCAAAAATAATTCGATATTATTTTTGAAATATGATATACTAATAATAAGTTAAGGTAAATCTAACAACTGAATATATAGGGTTGTAGCAAGAATTAAGCGATAACCAAGCTCCTTTGCTACATAAAATATTCAAGGTATCAGAATTCCTTAATCGTCAGTACCGTAGGGCGTACGGGATTCTAAGCCTCTGGAGAAACTGTAAGACCTACCAAATCTAATAATTGATATTAGGTTGACATAGGCTCGTTTCTAGGAATGAGGAATCCACGTTGGGCTTGCCCCGTGGAGCGTCAAATAATCAATAGCACCAGCAGAAAAGGCCCGTTCTAGAGAGCTAACATCGGTCTTAGAGGTAACCATAATTACAGGAATACTCTTCAAATTCGGCTCCTGTTTTAATTTCTGGCAGACTTCGATACCATTCATTTCTGGCATCACAATATCAAGTAATATCAGATCTATTCTATTACCTTTTTTTTCTTGCAATTTCAAGGTTGCAAATGTCTCTTGAGCCGAACTGGCAAAATATAATTTCTGATAGCCTTCCTCTTTAAATATCTGGGCCAACAATAGCCGAAGGCTCTGCGAATCATCAACAATCAAAATTCCCATTCAGTTTCCTCCCCTTTATAGCTTAGCCAAAGCTTTACCATCTAAATAATCAAATTTCTTCCCTTGCCAACTATCCCTTCTCTCCATCTCCTCTAAAATAAAGTTATTGATCTGATCATAGTTATAATCCCAATTTATAAACAACGTACCTTCCCTAGGAGCCTTCCCGATCAATCTTTGCACCGCTATCTTGGGATCTAAATATTCCAGAAATTCAATCACCCGATCGATATATTCAGCCAATGATATCATCTCTAGCTGCCCTTGCTGATACTGTTGAGCCAACTGAGTATCCTCTCTAATATAGAGTGCATGTAACTTTACATTCTCTACCTTCAATGCTGATACTATCTTAGCTGCCTCTCTAGCATCAAACTTATCATCACCAGGTAAGTTCAGTATGATATGGACTCCTATTTCGGCATTATATTGATGGGCAGTCAGTACTGCATCGATAAATTCAGCAAGTGTATGACCCCGATTGATCGCTTCTAATGTATGATAATTGGTTGATTGTAAACCTAACTCAAAGGTAAGCGTAGGTTCAGAAGTTGATTCTTCGATCAACTTCATAATCTGGGCTATATAGTCTTGGCTGATACAATCCGGTCTAGTAGCTAAAGCAATCTCCACAATCTCATCTATCCCTAACACCTGTTCAATATTGTTCAATAGTTGGTCTAAAGGCAGATATGTATTGGTGAAATTCTGAAAGTAAGCAATAAACTTCTCAGCCCGATATTTCTCAGCAATCCGTTCTTTTTTATGTAAGACTTCATCCATACTTACTTCTTGATCCTCGGAAAAACTAGCCCCTCCTTCACCACAGTATATACAACCACCCTCGGCTATATTCCCATCACGATTAGGACAGGTAAGTGCTAAATTAATTGGAATCTTATAGGTTCTTGTTCCATATTTATGCTTCAAATAATCAGAATAACGATAATATTTTTTCATTTTTTCAACCCCCGCGGTAAAACACATTTAATATTCAATACTTAATATTGAATAATTGAAACCAAAAAAACAACTAAAATTCATTTGATATTTAATGGTTCAACCCCCAAAAGGTCTAATCAATTATAAAACCATCAAAAACATACTGTATATAGTAGATAACCATTCTAGAGTATACTATATGTAGTACAGGAAAATATCTTGATGCTTTTTATGATCAAATCATTTAATGCTTTTTAATTATTAAATATTCAATATTCATTATTCAATGCTCTTTAGCCTCTTTTTTTTATAACTAGTGCTTCTGGTGGCTTGCTAGCTTGATTAATAAAGTGATAATGTAGTACATTATATTCTTTGTAATTTAAGCCTTGAGCATACTCTAACAGAGCCTCTGCTTCTTCTTTTCCAGCTTGATGACCGGTATAGATCACAATTACCATTACTCCACCTTCAACTAATCTCTCTAACCCAGCTTTGACTGCTTGTAAAGTAGTCTCTACTGTTGTAGTAACCTCCTTATCTGCTCCTGGTAAGTAACCCAGATTAAATAAAATTCCATCAATCTCCGCACTAATATATTGACCTAACTTCTGATGACCAACCTGAATTAAGGTTACTCGCTCTAACAATTCAGACTCTGCTAGTTTATCTTTAGTAGTTTCAATCGCCTGGCTTTGGATATCAAAACCCCAGACCTGCCCTTCAGCTCCTACTAATTCTGCTAAAAATTCAGTATCATTGCCATTACCAACAGTAGCATCTATTACGTTGGCCCCTGCTTGTAACTGCTCTGTTAAAATTGAATGAGAAAATTCAACCGCTTGCTTTAAATCTTGCTTCAACTTCAGTCTCCTCCTTATTAATATAAAGCTTAACTTCAATCATATCCTTTTGTTAAAAATAGCTCTTCTGCTAAAAATACATTATGCATATTAGGAAATATAATTAAAAGCTTCTCCATCTCAATACCTTCTTTTGGTTGTTATTTCATTTACTGCCTCTAAGAAAAGCTCTACTTCCTGAACTGTATTAAAATAACTAAAACTAATCCTTACTGCACCCTGATCATAACTATCAAGACTCTGATGGGCCAACGGTGCACAATGCAGACCGGTTCTAACTGCAATCTCATACTCCTTATCCAGCAAATCACCGATTGCTGCTGACTCAAGCCCCTCAATTTTAAAAGCAACTATCCCTACTCTTCGTTGACTGATCTTAGAGTCCAAAATCCGAAGACCAGCAATCTCTTCTAAACCAGAAGTTGTTCGCTTCAGTAACTCTTGTTTATGCTCCCTTATATTTTCTAAAGAAATATCATTAATAAACTCAATCCCCGCTCCTAAACCAGCAATTGCTGGAGTATTCAAGGTTCCACTCTCATATTTATCAGGCACTAAATCAGGATTCAATTTCTGTTTAGAATTTCCTCCACTACCTCCTTCTAGCAAAGGAAGCAGTTCAAACTCCGCATTAATATAGGCTCCACCTACACCTGGCGGGCCAAAGAATCCCTTATGGCCTGTAAAGATCACAAAATCAGCCTTTAATTCCTCAACATTTACCTCCAAAGTTCCAGCACTCTGAGCAGCATCTACTAAGAAAGCTATCCCCTTTTGTTGGGCCAACTCTCCCAAATCCTTGACAGGTAAGATATTCCCTGTCAGATTGGAAGCATGAGTAACAGCTAGCAACTTTGTCTCCTCTCTAATCGCCCTTTCTACTTGGCTCAAAAAATCCACCTTAGCTACTTCGGTATCTACTATGGTTAACTCAATTCCTAGTTCCTGCTGCAATCTATTTAGAGGTCGATAGATAGCATTATGCTCTAAACTGCTTATAATGATGTGATCTCCTGCTTCAAGTAAGCCTTTAAGGATTAAATTACTGGCTTCAGTAGCATTCTTGGTAAAAATAATCTCGTCACTATTTTTGACATTAAAAAATTCTGCTACTCTCTGTCGACTCTCAAAGATCTTTCGGCTTGCTGCTAAAGCAATTCGATTACTTCCCCGACTGGGATTACCAGCATTATTCTTTAAGGTATCCATTACAGCATCATAGACGATATCTGGCTTTTTAAATGTTGTGGCTGCATTATCTAAATAAATCATTCTTAATTCCTCCTCTCCTCTTATGATACCATAATTAGAAGCTTTTTAAAATCAACCTGCTTGCAATATTCTTCAGTTCCTATAGGCAATAATTTTCGCTCATAAGTAAATATGCTTTTTATGAGACCAAGAACTTATCCTAAACCTATAACATATAGTATAAAAAAGCTTAAGAAAGGAATGAGCAATATGAGTGATGATTATATAATCAACCCCCGTTCCCCGAAAGAACTTATTGAGTTAAAGGATTATGGGCCAGCTCCCTTTGTGATTAATATTAAAGCAGCTACTAGACAAAATGATTATTACCGCATTGCTTTATGGACAGGAGAATATTTGCAACTTACCTTAATGAGCATCAAGGCTGGTGATGACATAGGTTTAGAAGTTCATCCTGACCATGACCAATTCATCCGCATTGAAAGAGGGCAAGGAATTATTAAGATGGGAGATAGAAAAGATCAGTTAGATTTTCAAGAAAAAGTCTATACTGACTATGCAATATTTATCCCTGCTGGCAAATGGCACAATCTGATCAATACAGGTCGTAGACCACTTAAATTGTACTCTATTTATGCTCCACCTGAGCATCCACGTGGTACAGTTGATGAAACTAAAGAAGATGCTGAAAAGTAGCACAGAAAATAAAAATACGAGCAACCTCCCTGCACCGTCCTTCTGCCACAGGCTAAACCCTGTGGCTTAGATTTTTGACCTTATTATATTCAATTCCTCCTCTTATGATATCATACTTGGAAGCTTTTTAAAATCTAACATGAAAAAATAGCTTAAAGAAGCATCAGCCCCCTTAAGCTCAGCAATCAAGCAAACTCTAAAACCACCCAACAACTAATTTAACTTCTTTAGTTTGTCCAGTTGTTAATTGTTCTTGGTTGGTCTGTAACTAGTAAAACAATCAATGTTTTATTATTAATTATTATCCATAATTTTCATATAGGTTGATATTAGGTATGTCAGTCAATTTATTTTTCACAAAAATCGAGGAAGAACCAATTTAATTATTTCTATTTCAATAGTATTTAAGCTATTTTGTCTAACTTAATTTTTAAATATTAACTCATCTGTTCAATATTTAAACCACTAACTCCTCCAACACCATAAACCCTTGATTCTTAGCAATTTGATAAAGTGGTAAAATTGTCTCCTCTAAAGAAGAAACAAAAAAATCTTTAGTCACATCTTTAGACAAAACCATATTTTGATTCAAACTCAAATAATCCTCCATCTGCTTTTTTGAAAAGCCATACTCCATAGCCATCTTAAAACCTTTATACTGTACTTCGCAAAATTCTTCTAAAAATTGATCAAGCTTAGGTAACCTATCACTCTTCTTACTATTAACTCGCTTAAAAGTAGGCACCAGATTCCAAAGTTCATCATGAAGTACAAAACTCCAAGGAATGAAATGATCTATACTTAAACTTATTTCAGAATTTATTTCTTGACCAGTATAAATATCATTAAACGAAACTTTTTCCAATATATCATTCCAATATTTCTTAGCTTTTCTTAAATTTCTTTTCTGTGCTGCAGCTAATTTAAATGGAATAGCGGGAACATTAGGATTTCTCTTCTGTAATAAATAAATCAACTTATATTTTAACCATCCTTCAATAATCACCTGGTTATTATAAATATAATCAAACCAGTTTTTATTAACAATTATCTTATCTTCTTCTATTCTATAAATTCCTCTATCATCTTTCAAAGAAAGCTTAGCTATCAACTTATTCTTCTTATAATCTTTAACCCCTTTTAATTCTGGATAAAAAGGAGATAATAAACGATAAGGTACAAATTTTGATATATGTTTAATTCCTTGCTTAATTATTTCATCATCGACCTGAGATTTCAAAAAATATAATAAATCAGTCTCTTTAATATTTTTGTTCAAATCATAATAATTATAAATATCCAGCACTAGTTTACCTAATTTATCTTGTGAACCAAAATTCAATCTATATTCAACGATAGAATACCAACTCTTTACTATCATTCTTAAAACAAGTTGTTTAAAATGAACTTCTTCCTTTCCCTCTTTTATCTCTTCAAAAAGAGCAGTAAACCAATATAACTTATAACTATTCGTCATCCTCTTTAATTGAAGCATATTCTCAAATGCTTGAATATTCAAATCTAATTGCTTTGGAAGTTTTAACAATTCAGCATCTCCTTTTTGATTAACATAATATCTTTATTATGCTATAGCTTAATTGATTAAATTTTGAAAATAGACTATTACTGCCTAAATCTACTGAGCATACTAACCAGCCATTCATCTTCTTTTAATCCTTTATTAAATCGTCTTATATTCTCCTTAACTTCAAACAGATTATCTATTAAAATATATCGCTGCATAACGACACCTCCAATTAAATTTAAGCTAACAACTTCTCCTTCTTTTTGAAACTCTTCTTCAGTAATAATATCTTGCACTCGCAATCCACCTAATGCTTTAAGAACCTCTTCACTCCCGAAGTCATTCTACCTACCCTTTTCTTTATATTTTCTCTTTTACAAAAGAAACTCCTGCCATATAGACAATAATATACAAAAAGCAGAACCTCCCTTATACAAGAAGCTCTGCTCTACTTAAATTTCTCATTCCATCTATTTTAAACTGCTCAACTATCTCCTGCAACTCACGGGCCAACTCTGCTAACTCTTGAGATGATCTAGTCACTCTACAAACATCTGACTTATATCTTGGCTAGCATTATTTACTTCAATCTTTTCCATTTTGCACTTCTTCCTTTTCCTAATACTTCTATAACCCCTTCTTTCTTTAGTTTCCTAAATACCCTATTAATTGTTGAATCTGAAACATCAGGACAGGCATTTCTTATATCTTCTTTAGTAAAAGTTCCTAATACATTTTTAACAGCTTGTTCTACTCTATAACTTTTATTTCCTTTTTTATTCTTTACTAACCCTACTCTATCCTCAAATTCTTTATATGCAACAAGTAACGTCCCTAAAAAATAATCTAACCAAATAAATATATTATGATTAGCATCATGCCAACCTAGTGAAGATTGATTCAAAGTTTTATAATAACTAGATTTACTTTCTTCAATAATTTTTTCTAAACTAATATATCTTCCAACTTTATAATCATATTTATATAATAATAGTAATGTTAATAATCTTGACATTCTCCCATTTCCATCATTAAAAGGATGAATACATAAAAAATCTAATATAAAAGTTCCTATTAATATTAAAGGATCAATTTTTTCTTCTCTCATCTCTCTATTTAAATAATTACATAATTCCTCCATAGCTTTTGGAGTTTCATATGCAGATAATGGATTAAATCTTACTCTTTTCTCTCCATTAGGTAATACCTCACCTATAATATTATCTTGATTTTTCCATTTGCCTCCATTTGCAGGAATAAACTTATATAAATCTCTATGCAATTGCAAAATTATATTAGGATTTATAGGAATAGCATTATACGAAGTGTGTATTGTATTTAAAACATCTTTATATCCTGCAATCTCTCCTTCTGAACGGTCTTTAAGATTTGTATCATCTTTCATTATCTCTTTTAATCTTTTATCAGTAACAACTATGCCTTCTATACTATTAGAAGCTTTCGTACTTTGAACAACTGCTACTTCTTTTAATTTTTCTAATATTTGTGGAGATTGATTCATATACAAATCTTGTTTTCCTTTATATTCATTTATTTTCCCCACTAATTTTACTATATTCATTGGTATCTTTTCATTCTTTAATTTCTCATTTCTAAATGACTTCATAAATATACTCACCTTCCCTATTAATATGTTCATTTAATTTCTTATGACTATATTTATTATAACATAAACATCATCATTTTAATATAAATATGTTCATTAAATTACAAATGAGTATATTAAGGCTTTTGAAAAGTTCTACTCTCATTCTATCTTAAATCTTAAACTGCTCAACTATCTCCTGCAACTCACGGGCCAACTCTGCTAACTCTTAAGATAATCTAGTCACCTTTGCCCATTTTTTTATCAATCTTAATCAATCTCTTAAATAATGCAGGAATTATCTTCTTAATAGCGAATGATTAATTTGAAAGTTCAAAATTTAATACCCAGTAAACTAAGTGCCTTTAACTACGGTTAAGGGAGAATAGGGAATCAGGTGCAAATCCTGAACGAACCCGTCACTGTAATTAGCTATAAAAGCATTGAATATTTAATACTGAATATTGGATAATTAAAGTTCAAGATCAAAAAACATATTCATTGCTAAAAGGCTTAATAATACCACTTGGGTCAACTAGTAACTAGTGATTAGTAATTGGTAATTAGTAAATTAACAACTAATTACTAGTCACTATTTGCTAACCCCCAGGGAAGGTGAAGTCTTTACAGCTAGAAGTCAGGAGACCTGCTTGGTTTATTAATAGCTTTTTAATTAAAAAGTTTGAGGATGATGGTAAAGTTCTCAGCCGTTAACGGCTGGGAACTTTTTTATTTTTAAACTAAAAATATCAGATGAGGAGGAGTAAAATGCAAAAGAAAATTAGTATTAATTATGACCTCTGCCGAGGCTGTCGCCGATGTGAAATCGCCTGTTCTTGGCGTCAAGAAGGAAGTGTCAAGCTAGAACGGGCCAAGGTAAAGATTGAGGTAAAAAACCAAGGTGCTACTGAATTACCTATCTTTGAGCAACAGTGTACAGCAAGACCTTGTACTAAAGAGGCTCCTAAATGTGTAACAGCTTGCACCTTCGGAGCACTAGAACTTATTGAGGAGGGAATTAATAATGAATAAAAAATCTCATGCTTGGCAAGGAAAAATTCTCTGGGTTAATTTGACAACTGAAGAGATATCAACTACTCCACTGGACAAAGAATTGCGAGAAAAATTTCTAGGACAAGCAGGTATCAATGCCAAATTATTATATGATCATCTAGAACCAGGAATTGATCCTTTAAGTCCAGAAAATCATTTAATCTTTGGGGTTGGCCCGCTAACAGGAACATTGGCCCCTTGTTCTGGTCGCTTCACTGTAACCGCTAAATCACCTTTAACCAATGCCTTTGGAGACTCTAACTGTGGTGGTCATTGGGGGCCAGAGTTAAAGTATGCTGGCTACGATCATATTGTTATTACAGGTAAGTCTAAGCAACCTGTATTTATATGGATTAATGACGACAAAATAGAGTTAAGAGATGCTAGTAAGCTGTGGGGTAAGACTACCAACGAAACTGAAGATCAGCTCAAAGAAGAGTTGGCAGATGAGAAGGTTCAAGTCGCTTCTATTGGCCCAGCTGGTGAAAATCTGGTCAACTTCGCAGCAATCATCTGTAACTATTCCCGTGCTGCTGGAAGAACAGGGATGGGAGCTGTCATGGGCTCTAAAAATTTAAAAGCAATAGCTGTCCGAGGGACTAACCGATTAACTGTAGCCCAACCTCAAGAATTCTCAGCTACAGTCTCAGAAAGTGAAGAAAGCATCTTAGCTGATCCGTTGTATGAATTCTCATCAACCTTCGGTACCCCTGCAATCATGAGAATGGCCCAAAACCTTGGCTTTTTACCTACTAAAAACTTCCAAGAATCGACCTTTGCTGGAGCTGATAAGTTGAGTGGAGAAAGATTACTAGAAAACTACGTCACAAGACAAAAAGGATGCTTTAACTGCCCAGTCAGCTGTAATCGCTACTATGAAGTAACTGAAGGTGAATATGAAGGCACTACCGGAGAAGGACCAGAGTACGAAAACTTAGGAGCTTTTGGTAGTAAGTGTGGCAATGATAATCTCCCTTCTGTCTTAAAGAGTAATGATTTAGCCAATAAGCTAGGTCTAGATACAATCTCTACTGGAACTGTAATCGGTTGGGCAATGGAACTTTTCCAGCGCGATATATTGACTACTGTTGATACAGACGGTTTAAATCTTGAGTGGGGTAATCATCAAGCAATCATCAAGCTAATCGAAAAGATTGCTTATCGAGAAGGACTAGGCGATATTCTAGCTTATGGAGCCCTTCAAGCTTCCAAAAAAATAGGTAACTCTGCTGAAGATTATGTAATACATATCAAAGGAATGGAGTACCCTTCTGTTGATGTTCGAGGAACCAAAGGAATGGCCTTAGGCTTTGCTGTCTCACCACGAGGAGCAGATCATTTAAAGGCTCTACCTCTCTATGAAGTAGCTCCTGAAGTCTATCAAAAAGACATCAAAAAAGAGCTCGGTATTGAAATTGGAGAAGAATACTGGAAAAAATACGAGACTAAGCCAGAACTAATTGCTTGGCATGAAGACTGGCATTGTATTGTCGATTCTTTAGGCTTATGTAAGTTAGAAGGGATTGCTCTCAAGCCTCTCCGACCATGCCACTTTACTGATCTATTGTCCACTGCTACTGGTTGGGAGATTACAGAAGAAGAACTGCGAACAATAGGAAAGCGAATTTGGAATTTGGAGCGATTATTCAACGCTCGCGAAGGATTTACTCGTCAAGATGATCTTCCACCAAAGAGAATATTAAATGAACCAATCAGCACTGGACCATCTAAAGGTGAAACTCTGGACCAAGATAAATTTGAAAGTATGCTCGATCAATACTACAAGCTTAGAGGCTGGACAGCCCAAGGGATTCCAAGCAAAGAAAAATTAGAAAAATTGGAGTTGGAGGTTGAATAAAATGACTGTCACAGTCAAATACTTTGCTACTTTCTGTCTCGAAACCAACTTTACCCAACAAGAAGAGTTGACTTTAGAGGAAAATACAACAGTAATTGAGTTAATCCAACTCTTAACTGATAAGTATGGAACAGGTTTTGAGAAACGTTTATTTACTGCTGAAAAAGAGCTAAATCCTTTATGTTGGATTATTGTTAATCAGCAACGTCTGAAGAAGAAGAATGAATTGAACCTGAAATTAAATCCTGAAGATACAATCTCCTTCTCACCTCCAATGATAATGGGAGGGTAAAACCTGCAGGGGCTTATTATAAGCCTCTGCAACTCAAATAACCAAATGCAAAAAAGCAGAACCTCTCTTATACAAGAAGTTCTGCTTTCCTTAAATTTTTCACTCCATCTATCTTAAATTTTAAACTGCTCATCCATCTATCTTAAATTTTAAACTGCTCAATTATTTCTTGCAACTCATGGGCCATCTCCGCTAACTCCTGGGATGATCTAGTCACATCTTCAGACATATGGCTTATGTCTTCCGTAGCATTATTCACTTCATCACTGTGCTGAGCCAGATCAGTAGTCGAACTAGCCGTCTCTTCTATTTGAGCTGAAGATTCCTCTACCGACCTTTGAATCTCTTTAAAAGCACTTCCTGTCTCTTGAGCAATCTCCTTGCCTTCCTGTGCCCTACTCTCTACTTCTTCTACCTTCTCCAATCCCTTTTTAGATTGCTTCTGCGTTTTGGTAACCAACTCTGCAATCTCACCTGTCGCATCAGCTGTCTGTTCCGCAAGTTCCCTAATCTCCTCTGCCACTACTGTAAATCCTCGCCCATGCTCTCCTGCATTTGCTGCTTCTATAGAAGCATTTAAAGCTAACAAATTAGTCTGTTCAGCTATCCCGGTAATTAATTCAATTATTCTTCCTATCTCTTCAGAAGTACTATCTAATTCATTAATTACTTCTACTGTCTTATTGACCGATCGATTGATCTCTTCAATTTTATTTACAGTACTTTCAATATTCTGACTCCCCTTATCAGCCTGCGAATTAGCTTCCTCAGAAAAACTGGCTACTTCTTGAGCACTGGCTGAAATCTCCTCAATACCTGCTGCCATATTCTCTATTAAATCATTAGTTGTCTCTATAGTGGCATTACCTTCTTCTGCTGAAGCTGATAATTCTTCACTATAAGCCAATAAACTTTCAATCTTATCTCTCAACTGAATAACCATCTCTCGTAAATTACTCTTCATCTTATTTAAGGCTACACTAGCCTGCCCAATCTCATCCTGAGATTTAACTTCTATGTCAGAAGTGAGATCGTTATTAGAAATCTCTTCTTTAAATCTATTAATCGGATCAGTAACTAGCTTCTTAATAGATAACCATCCAACTAGAATGGCTAATATTACGATAACAACTAAGATTACTACAATAATCCTTAACAACTCATAAACTGATTCCATAACTTCTGCTTCATCGATGTCAGATAATAAAGCCCAGTTTACTCCTGCAATTTCAACAGGAGTATAAGCACTAATCACATCAATCCCCCGATAATCAGGTACTATTTCTACTCCACTTTGACCCTGCAAAGCTCTATTGGCAGTCTCCATATCGATCTCTAAATCCAGAATAGTACTCTCGTCACTAAAGCGTGAGTCTGATCTCATTAAATTATCAGTACCCACTAAATAAGTCTCTCCACTTTCACCCAGACCTGCTCTCTCTTGCATAATACTATTAATCTGATCAATAGATGTCTGTAAAACTACCACTCCTAACTGAACACCTTCATCATCGATCACAGGTGCCCCAATAAAAGAAGCAGGTTCATCACTAGGCTCATACATAGAAAAATCAATCAAACTGATCCCACTTAAGCCCTCTTGATAAGCTTCAGCCAAACCAGAATCACTGTAAGAGCCCGTAACTAAGTTAGTACCTAAATCATCTTCTTCAGCGACTGTATAGATAACATTACCATCTAAATCAATCAAAAAGAGATCATAATAACCATAAGTATTATTAAAGTTACTTAACTCCTCATCATAAAGAGCTTCTGCCTCAGCATACTCTTGACTATCTAAACCTTCTTCAAAAACTTCAGTAAAGTCAGGCAAGGCTCCTCTAACTGAGGAATCCTGGGCCAAAACTTCTATATCTCTAAATCTTTCTTGAAAGTAATCCTCAATATAACTTTTCTTTACCTCTCTTACTGCTTCTAACTGTTGCTTATTTTCTGCAATTAAGGTGTTTGAAACTATATTATAACTTAATAAAGCAAGTCCACTTAAACTAACTATAATTAATATAATAAATGCATTATTTAATTTGAAACCAATACTTAAATCACTTATTTTTTTTAATTTCAACCTACTCTTCAACATATTGTACCTCCTACTTTATTTTAATTTTAAGAAATCAATGTCATTTATTTCCTAATGACTATTACATACTTCTACTTATATAATCCTAATCCCTGCAAAATAGATATTTTTCTAACAGAAATCCAACCTCATCTGATTCCCACTGACCTGACCTAACTGCTCAATCAACCTCTCCACTGACTCAACCCCAATCACCTGCTCTTCAATCCCAGCCAAAATTGCTGATTACAGAAGATATCAACCGCCTTCTCAACCCGCCCTTGATAATAGCTGTCCTGAGGAAAAGATACTGCAATCAAATCTCTAACTTCTACATCTGCAGCAGTAAATAGATTAGTCCTCTCTACTAAAGATCTCTTAAAAACTGAACTCAATATATGTAACTTCAATCTAGGTTGAGAATACTCATTAACCTGCCGATAACTAGCATTGATTAATGCCAATTTAAAATATTCTCTGTTGGTATAAAGCATCAATATCCCCCCTTTATTGATATAAAGTGGCACTTTGCCACTTTATATCAGTGTACAGTTTACGGTGGATATGGTTTTTATGAGTTTCACGAAGGGTCTTGATAAAGACCCGTAGGTACAGTTGACAGTGGATAGAAAAAATCTAAGAGCGGATTTTTTCATCACGAAGGGTTTAAAAAACCCGAAGGAAAATCATTAAATCTTAAATTCAAAACCTCTCTACCCCTTTAATTATAAGGGTTCTAAATGGTTTTAAATTTTTAAGGTTTTGATCTTAACTGTACACTGTTCACTGTACACTGTCAACTCAATTATGTGGCACAAAAGTGACACATAATTGTAATTAAGCTTTTGAATCTTAACTATTATCTATTCATTGCTTTTCCACTATTCAATATTAATTATTAAATATTCAATGCTTTTACTGGTAATTACTAAAAATTTCAATTGGCTTAACAGGATAAAATAAGATAAAATATAGTTGTCAACCATCAGTTCTCAGCTATCAGCCTAAAATCTTAAAAGCTTTTAATTTTTTACTGACTACTGACTACTGATAGCTGTGGCACTAAAAGTGCCACAATTTTTTAAGGAGGTAACAAAATGATAAAGAAGACTAATCATCTCCGCTTACTAATAGGAATATTCCTATTAACTACTCTCTTACTTACTACAGGCTGCCTTCCGTCCTTCGGTAGAAATAATTCTACTCCTGCTCTAGAGACTCCAAGGGAGTCGATGGAATTGGCCCGGGGAGAAAGCATAAAACCAGCAATTAATACTACGAATTACGACCGAGATGATCAAGCAGCTACTAACTCGGAGCGAAAACTGATCACTACTGGTAATCTACAATTAGAAGCTGAAAATTTAGCAGACAGTGAAGCAAAAGTGGAAGAATTAATCGAAGAGTATTCTGGATACCTATCTAATTCACGACAGCAGCAGATAGGAACTCAACGCCAATCACACTCTTATACCATCCGAGTTCCAGCCGCTAACTTCTCAGCACTCATCTCTGACTTGCAAAAGTTAGGAGAGTTGAAAGATAAACAGATCAGCAGTCAAGATGTGACAGATAGATATATCGATCTCGAAACACGCCAAAAAAATCTCTTAGCACAAGAAGAGAGATATCGTGAGCTATTAAATGAAGCTGAAGCAGTTAGGGAGATCTTAGAGATTGAAAAGGAATTGAATCGGGTGCGGACTGAAATTGAACGAATCAAAAATCAATTAGAGCGTTATGATGATCAGATTAACCTAAGTACGATTCGGCTGAGATTGGTCGAGCCAGAACCTTTATTTAGTAGTTACCGACTACCAGAAACACTACAACAAGCAGTCCAAGGCTTTATTACCAGTATTCACTTAATAGTCATTTTCAGTGGAAGAATACTTCCTTGGTTACTTATGCTAGCCATAGCTATTATTTTAGCTTATAAATTAATTTTTAAATGGCGCAATTAATTGATATTAAGGCTAAGTTTAAGTTTAAGTAAAATCTAAACCATCTTTAATGGTTGGCTTAGCCTTTCCGTAATAAAAACCATTTGCTAAATTTAAGTCTATCACTACAGTGCTTCGCAGATAACTAAGTTTCTCTGCATCTTCGTCTAATTGACAATTGATAGTTGATATGATTTCTATGGTTTTCACGAAAGGTCTTGATCAAGACCCGTAGGGATAATTGACAGTTAAAACCCTTAAATCTTATAATCAAAATCAACCAAAGCTTATTGCCACAAGGTTTTTCAAAGAACTTAAGCTTTTAAGAACTTAAGCTTTTAAGAACTTAAGCTTTTAAGAACTTAAGCTTTTAAGAACTTGATCTTTAATTGTAAATTGTACATTGTAAATTGTACATTATATTGTACCACAACAATTAACAATCAGCTACTAATTCTCTCTCCTCTTTCAACTCATATATCTGCTGCCATTTATCCGATTCATACCTCCAAATCAACAAAAACATCCTTACTATAATCTCGCCTGCCATCCCAATCCAAAAACCTATAAAACCATAATTCAGATAATACCCAAATAATAGACTCAAAAGCAACCTAGCTCCCCAATTACCAATGGCAGTAATATACATCGTCCACTTTGTATCTCCTGCTCCTCGCAAGGCACCTTTCAGTACCATTACCACAGCAAATAATGGCTGCATGAAGATCACAACCCTTAAGACTGGCTCAGCAATCATAACTACCTCAGGATTATCAGTATATAACTTAATAATCGGTCTGGCCCAAATAAACATAGGAACAGATAGTATACTCATCAATACCATCGTTATATAGGTCGACTGCTTACCATATGCTTTAGCTAAATCATACTTTTTGCTCCCTAAACTCTGACCTACTAAAGTTGTAGCAGCTACAGCAAATCCAAACCCAAACATCACAGGAATCATCAACATATTGATAATTATAGCATTAGCTGCAATTGTCAACGTACCTAATCCAGCAATCATAGCAGTATATATAATTTGGCTACTCTGCCTAATAGATTGCTCAACTGCAGAAGGAATACCGATACTGAATATATTCTTAATCACCTTCCAATCAAACTTCCATTTAATATTGACCCAATTTACTTCAATTATAGTATCACCCTTAATCAAGACTGCGAAACTTACTATAGCTCCTACCAATCTACCAAATGCTGTTCCCAGTGCAGCTCCCACCACTCCCAATTGAGGAAAGAATCCAATTCCAAAGATCAAGATATAATTTCCTACTACATTAGCCAAATTAGTAGCTACCATAATATAAAGTGGCGTCTTCATATCACCAAGCCCTTGTAGAACTGCAGTAACTACCATCACAGGCAATCCAAAAACCATCGAACTAAAAACAATCTTGATATAGATACTTCCCTCTTCTAAAATAATGGGATCTACTTCTTCCATTAAGATCATCATTAATCTCATCATATCATCCGCAAATAAAAAGCCAACCACTACTAAAATTAAAGGTAATAAAAACCCAATCAGTACTGATTGAGAAATAACATCATTAACTTTTTGCTGATCGTTGGCCCCTACATAACGAGCTACCAATGCAGTCGATCCTATCGTCAAAGCTGTTAAGGCACCAACAACTAAGAAAACTATTCGGTTACTGACATCAACTGCTGCCAGAGAAGCCGCTCCTAAGCTACCAACCATAATAATATCTATCGTTCCTACTATACTTTCTAATAACATACGTAATACAGCGGGCCAAGCTAAGTTTACTATACTCTTTCTCATCTTCCATGAATTTGATTCTTCTATCAATTCAACCATCTAAATCTGCTCCTTTTATTTTATTTAGTATTTATAAGTATTCTAACATAAAATTATTTATAATTCTACCTTCCCCGATTCAGATTTACTAAAAATCATCCAACTACATAAAGGATTTGAATATTCTTTTCTTCTTTTATCAATACTAAAAATATGATTATTAGATTTGTTATTTACGGTCTGCTGGGTTGGTGTCTAGAAATCTTCTGGACTGGCTTAAATTCTCTGATAGAAGGTGATCTCGTTTTAAGAAGTTGGACTTCTCTCTGGATGTTTCTCATCTATGGATTAGCTATCTTCTTAGAACCTATTTATAGCAGAATAAAAGACTGGTCAATTATTTTACGAGGAGGGAGTTATACTTTACTTATCTTTATCGCTGAGTATCTTACTGGCTGGTTATTATTAAATGCAGTAGGCGTTCGCCCTTGGGATTATAGTCATACACCTCTTTCAATCGGTGGTTTTATTCGATTAGACTACGCTCCACTCTGGTTTATAGTAGGCTTGTTATTTGAAAGACTTTATAACTTATTAATCAACCTAAAGGTTGATTCTATATAATTAAGTCATCTGCGTCAACTTAATACATATTTTTCTAATTAACTTGTTTCAATATTTTGAAGTTAGGTTTTTTACTGACACGGATTACGGACACTGACACTATTTGTAACAACATTTTTCTTGCAAGCTATCTATGACCAAAACTTAGTTTAAGTTGATGTAATTGTAAAATCATATCATATACCTCAATATCTCTTCTTTTTTGTCGATAGGAGGTTTATTTTGGAATAATTAACTGATATAATAAAGTAAACTTACTGGAGGAGATATAGCATGCATAATAAGATATTTAAAAAAATCCAGCAAGAAAAACTACATAACCATACAGAAGACGTAGTTTTAGATAAGCTACAGAAACTATTAACAGAAAAAGAATTTGAAGATATTTGTATCTGTGAACAATGTTTGATTGATATGGCTTCTTATGCTCTTAATAGTTTACCAGCAAAATATATTACTACTACCAGAGGAAATGTCATGACTAGATTAGATGAGTTTGAGGAGCAATCACAGATTGACTTCGATTTAAAAGTGATCCAAGCAATTCAAACAATCTCTAAAAATCCTAACCATACTTAAAGAACAAAATGAGCGACCACCCATTTTAGTCTAAGGTTAAGGCTAAGATTAAGTAACACATAAAAACAATAAATAACATTACAAAATGACCCACAATCTTTCAAAAACATAATTTCCTAGATTAGATAAGACAGTATCCGTGACGGATACTGTCTTATTTTTGCTAAAGCAATTCTTTTCTTAACTCTGCTGATGATTTATCAGTTAAGTAGGACAACGGAACATCAAAAACTGTCTTGGCTCCGGTTTGTCCTTCTTGATTTAAACGATGTATCGCTCGTGCATATGCTACTAAGACACTGGCTGTAAATTCAGGATTACTATCAAGCTTCAAAGAGAATTCTATAATCTGATTATTCTCTTTGTCATTCCCTGTTTGCCCACTGCGAATCACAAATCCACCATGAGGCATTGCAGAATGATCTTCTGCTAATTTTTCTGCAGTCACAAAATTGACTCTAGTCTTATAATCTGCAAAATAATTAGGCATCGTCTTAATCTCTTCAGAGATTTTATCCTTGTCTGCTCCTTTTTCAACTACTACATAACAATCACGCAGGTGTTTTTCCTTAGTAGTCAATTCAGGATTTTGACCCTCTCTTACCTTCTCAATCGCCTCTTCGATCGGGATAGTATATTGAACTGCATCCTTGACTCCATCTATTCTTCTGATCGCATCGGAATGTCCCTGGCTGACTCCTCGTCCCCAGAAAGTATATCCTTTACCTTCTGGAAGAACAGCTCCGGCTAACATTCTATTCATTGAGAAGAGTCCTGGGTCCCAGCCGATACTGATTGCACTAGTATTCCCATTCTCTTCTGCTATTCCATTCATTTGTTCATAATATTCTGGAATCCTAGCATGAGTATCAAAACTATCCACAGTATTGAACATTGCAGCGAACTTTGGCCCTTGAACAGGAAGGTCAGTAGCCGAACCACCACACAATAACATCACGTCTATCTGGTCAACATAATCTTCTGCATCAACTACATTTACAATCTCGACTCCTTCTTCATTAACATCTACAGTATCTACCGGTCTTCTCGTAAATACACCTACCAAATCTAGATCAGGATTTTGTTTGACTGCTGCTTGAACTCCCTTACCCAAATTACCATATCCTACAATTCCAACTCTGATTTTTGCCATCTCTTTGCCCTCCTATTACCAATAATATTACTTAGATTTTAATTTGTTATGTATTTGCCTCTGACAAGAAACTTTTTCACCATAATGAAAATCATTTTCATTATATATAGTAATATATTAATATTTTCTTGTCAAGTATATTCTCTATTTTTTAGCTTTATTTCAAAATATCACCCTCCTCTATAATTGTCCAACATCTGAGTAATCGTCTCCTCCATCTCCTCACGAAAATAATCTGGCTCCAATACTTCTATGTATTGGGCTTGGCTCAACAACCACATCTTAATTCCTTTACCATATACTTCTGCTTCTATAATATAAGAATCATCATCTTCCTTTTTCTTTACGACTTCAGCTGTCGGTAATCTATCCAAGACTGCTTCTAGCGAAGAACCTGAAAAAAGAAACTTAAGCGTCATTAACTTTCCTGCTTGCATAAATTGTACTCGATTACGAAACTCTCCCTCTTTAAAACGTTCAGAATAGGGAATATGAAAACTCTCTTGTTGAATCTGATAATCCTTAATCCGATCTAAACGATAAATAGTTGGAAAATCAAAATTGTACTCACATATGTAAGCTATTAAATAAAAATAAAATTCTGAAAAGATAACCCCTACTGGCTTAAGCAAGCGTTGACTATAATTGGTAGCGTTATATTTTTGATAGGCAATCTCTATCAACTTAGACTCTCTAATTGCCTTACCTAAATCCCAGATTATTTTAAATAAGCTCTTTCCATGTTGAACAGGATTATAATGAAACCGTTCATTACTAATAACTTCTTTTATATGTTTATATTCTTTAGGCACAGATTGTAAAATTAACTTATCTAATAACTTATTCATCTCTTCTTTAGAGAAAGCTCGACTTTCTAATAAGACCTTGCTTAAGACCAAAATTTCCTCGTTAGTTAACCAATTACTCTTATCTCTTTCTAAGATATAACCACCTTTGGCCCTATCATAAATTAAGTCTGTTCTACCATCACAAGGATGCAGTTCAGAAAAATAAGCCCGTAAATCATTAATGTCACGCTGGATTGTCTTCTTAGTAACACCAAATCGCTCCTCTTCTTCTTCTTTGCTAATTACTGCCCCTTGATTTAAACGTTCAAAAATATTCAATAACCGTAAACCCTTTGCTAGAGAATGATATCTAGTAGTCATCTTACCGCCTCCTTAAAGTATCACCTACTTTATCTTTACACCAGATAGTTACTAAATTCCCCTTTATAACTAAAAAAATTTTGATATCATCTGATTGAGACCTTATTGTTACCGTTTTTGCTCCTTTTGATCCTATAAAGATCCTGATCTGCTTTAGATAAAGCTTCTTTAGCTACTTCAGTTTTATTAATATAAGTCCCTATCGAGACTGTTATATTTAGCTTTTCCCCACAAGAAGTTTCATATGGTTCTGCAATTGCTTCTTTGATCTTCTGCTTAACTAATTTCGTTTCTTCTTGATTACAATCAAATAAAATAATAATAAATTCATCCCCACCATATCTTCCAATTAGATCGCTTTTACGAATATTAGAAGCTACTTTTCTAGCTACATACTTAATCGCTTCATCACCAACTTGATGTCCATAATCATCATTAATCTCTTTAAAATCATCAATATCAAGCATCAATAAAGAGTAAGAAGAATCAACCGTTGCTAAATAATCAATCATATACTGATGATCATAAACTCCCGTCATTCCATCACGAATGGCTCGCTGATACATCTGCTCTGCCCTTGCTTCTGCCTTCAACAATCTACGATTCAAATCCAAAAACTTTCTAATTATCAAGATTATTACCACCAGAATAAAGAGCATTACTAATAATATAAAGCCACTTCTCAAATCAAGTCCCCCTCTTTTCAATAATAAACTCCTTCAGCTTAATTTAATTATATCACTTCACCATAGACAATTAATGTCCATCTGCAAAATTTTCTCAAATTCAAGAAGGGCCAACTCTAAATCAAGTAAAAAACACCAGTTTTAACTGGTGTTCTCTAGTGACTCTGTTTATTTTTAGCGATTTAAACCTCAAACTTATTAACCAATTGATTTAACTCCTCCGCTAGTTCAGTCAAATCTACTGAAGAATTAGTAACTTCATCAGTTACTGTAGTTATCTCATCAGTTGCCTTAACTACCTCATCACTACCTACAGCCAACTGTTGAATTACAGCGGTTGTATCTTGAAGCTGAGCAGTCGTATCATTAATCGCCTCTACTATTTGATTAAATGCTACTCCCGCTTGATTGATAATCTCTTCTCCTTGTTCTACTTCATCAGCCCCTGCCTTAACTGCAGAAATAGCATTATTAGCTTCTGACTGAGTCTGTTCAACTAACCCAGAAATTTTATCAGTAGCAGCCGTAGTCTCTTCTGCCAACTGACGAATCTCTTCAGCCACTACCGCAAAACCTTGACCATGCTCCCCTGCTCTTGCTGCCTCAATTGCTGCATTTAAAGCCAAGAGATTAGTCTGTTCTGCTATATTAGTAATCAATTCGATAATCTCACCGATCTGATCAGAGCTATCACCTAAATCATTAATACTTTTAACCGCTCTACTTACAGTCTCTTTAATAATTCTCATCTCTGAAACAGCTTCTTCAATCTTAACTTGTCCTTCTTCAGCATTGACAGCAGTCTCTTCAGCAAAATCATTCATCTTCTCTGTCGTAGCAGATACCTCCTCTATTCCTGCTGACATCTGTTGCATACTCCCTGCTGTAGTCTCGACATTCCCACTAGCCTCTTCAGCAAGAGCAGATAACTCCTCTCCAGAAGAAGCAAGTGTTTCTGTAACATCAATTATATCAGCAACAATCTCTGCTTCTTCAGTTACCATTTGATTAAAGTTTTCAGCTAACTCTCCTAATTCATCATCACGCTCAATATCAGCTCTAGCATTTAAATTTCCTTTAGCTACTTTTTGCATATTAGTTACTAACTTTTCAATTGGATTTGAAATATTATTAGCCATCCAATTAGCTGCTATAACTGCTAAGATAATCGAGATAATTAAGATAATAATTGTTTGATATAAAATATCATCTACCTGACTAAAAGCCGTTTCTGTATCATTTTGAATAACTACTACCCAATCTAATTCATTAATTGCTGAATAAGCACCTAACATTTCAATCCCTTCATCATTATAGTATCTATCAACACCAGAACGACCTTCTAATGCTTCACCTACAATTGAAATATCTGAGACATTACTTTGATTTAAGACTCGTCCTTCAACATTTGGATGAGCTACCATAGTTCCTTCACTATCTGTGATATAAGCATAAGCACCATCTTCATTAAAATTATCAGATATATCTTGTAAAGCATCAAAGTTAATAGTTACTGATAAAACTCCAACTGTTTCCATTCCATCTTCAATTGGAACAGCTATTGTAGAACTAGGTTCATCAGTTTGAAGTGAAATTAAAGAATCAGAGAAAACACTTTCACCTTGAATTGCTCTTTGAAAGTACTCTCTATCGCTTAAATCATCACCTATTAATCCAGTATCTGTAAGTCCATCATTAATAAATGTTCCATCTTGATCTAATACAAATACCATTTCATAGCTTGGGTTTGCTGCTTCTAATTCTACTAAAGCATTTCTTTGTCTTTCAGGATCCATTGAAGTAATATCTTCTAAATTTGCTGTCATCTCTAATCTTTCTCTGTTAGCTATCATAGCATCTTCAATTCTTAAAGCTAATTCATTAACTAAAGCTTCATTTCTATCTTCTATTTGAGTTTCAATATTATTAGCTTCCCGATTATATGTAATAGCTCCATAAATCGATAAAGGAATAGTTACTAACAATATCATAAAAATTAGTATTTTCTGTTTTAAATTAAATTTTAACATTGAATCTCCTCCTTTAATTTTAAACTCCATAGTTTACTTTCCTAAAGTATCTTTAATTTTAAAATCATCTTTTAAAAATAGTTCTAAGCAAACATCCACTACTTCACAATCATAAGACTTACCTCTGTTTCTTTTGATTTCATTTAAAGCCTTTTCTACTCCTAAAGCTGGTCTATAAGGTCGATGTGAGTTCATAGCTTCCACCACATCTGCTACTGCTATAATTTTAGCTTCTATCAAAATCTCATCTTCTTTTAAACCTAAAGGATATCCTGAACCATCTAACCTTTCATGATGTTGTCTAATTATTTCAGCAATCTTACCAGGAAATTCTGTGTCTGCAATAATTTCGTAACCAACTTCAGAATGAGTCTTTATCATATTAAATTCATGCTCATTTAACTTAGTTGGCTTTGTTAGAATTGACATTGGTACATTAACCTTCCCTATATCATGAATCACAGCAGCCATATTAATGATATCAATCCTTTCTTTAGGGAAATCTAATACTTTAGCCATTTCCACCGCTAAAGTAGCTACCCTCTTCTGATGTTCCACAGTATAAGGATCTCTTTTCTGCATCATATTATTTAAAGCATTGCTTATAGTCTTAAAATTAGCCATTACGCAATGTTCTCTATTTTTATTACATTTTAAGCAACGTCCATGATTAAGCTCAATACTTTTACATTCCATACTATCACCCCAACTAATTATCTAATTTTATTTTTTCTTTTTTACTCATTTAACTATCCTCCTTTTATTTATAAATTATCATTTGTATCGTTTTGTTAAATTAGATAGAGAAATTTTTAGTTTTTTAAATTTTTTTGATTGAATAAAGGGAATTTAATCTTATTATAGAATTATTAGCAATATAAGTTATGGTATTTTTTATATTAATAGGATAAATAAAATAAAAAAAGCAATTATTTTAATTTGATTTATAAGTATTAACAGATATTACAGTCCATTCATTAAAAACATTAATGTTTTTAGTTAACAAAACGATACTTTTGTAAACAAAGGCATACTCATAGTTTAACTTTATCATATGCCTCATCAACATCCTTTTGTTCTATTCCTAAATAATGACGTGTCGTTTTTACTGAACTATGCTTATATTTAGCCTGAATTACTGCGATGCTTATCCCCTGCTTGTGTGCATGATAGCCCCATGTTTTTCTTAAAGTATGAGTACCAATTGCTTCCTCTATAATCCCCACTTGACGACACCATTTTCGCACTAACTTATAAGCTTGAACCCTACTGATCGATTTACTACAATCTCTAGTATTATAAACAAGATAATTATTCATATTTGCTGTTACTAAAGTTTTATCTGTTAATAATTCGATAGCTTTAACTGCTTCTTGATTAATTTTTATCGTATTTCTCTTTCCAGTTTTTTGCTCTACAATTTCAAAATTATCCCTAACATTTTTACTTGAATCAATTACATCTTTGATCCTCAATTTCAACAAATCACCTATTCGCAAACCAAAATTAATTCCACAGACAAATAAAACATAATCCCTCCACTTTTTTTTGCTTAACAGCATCTTCTTTATCTCCTTAATCTTTGTTTTACTTCTAATTGGTTCAACTCTATTACCCATTCTATTGCCTCCTCAATTTAATAAATATAACTACATTTATTTTAATATATGTTAACTTATTTAGCAAAATATTATAAATTAAAGAACTTAGATAATCAAAATAATTACTAATAGCTCTCTTTTTGACAATGAAAATATTAAATGCTAAAATATCTATAGTACTTGGTGACTAGTGACTAGTCATTGGTAGCAATCAAAACTTTTTAAAATTTAATTCTAAATTTAAAAAAACTATATCTTAAAGGAGGTATTATAATGACTGCTGAACAAACAGAAACTAAACAGTTTCAAGCTCAAACTAAACAATTGTTAGATTTAATGATTAACTCTATTTATACCAATCAAGAAATTTTCTTGAGAGAATTGATTTCTAATGCTTCTGATGCCATCGATAAGGTTAAATTCAAAGCACTTACTGAACCAAAAATAATAAAAGATGATTCAGAATTTGAAATCAATCTCGATCTAGATCAAGAAAATAACATAATTACTATCTCTGATAATGGAATCGGTATGACTTATCAAGAAGTTATCGAAAATATCGGTACTATTGCCCAGTCAGGCACTAAAAAATTCTTAAAAAAATTAAAACAGAATCAAGAAAATATTGATCTAATTGGTCAATTTGGAGTTGGGTTCTATTCTTCATTTATGGTCGCTAAAAAAGTAACTCTACTCACTAAAGCACCTGGCGAAGAAGAAGGTGTCAGATGGGAATCCACAGGTGATGGTACTTACTCAATTGAAAATATCGCTAAAGAAAAACGAGGTACTACAATCAAGCTCAAACTAAGAGAAGAATTCACTGCTCAAGGGGATGAAGAAGACTTTACTGCTCCACAGACCATCAAAAACCTAGTTAAGCAATATTCCAATTATGTCAGATATCCTATTACAATGGAAGTTCCTACAGAAGAAGGAACAGAAGTTCAAACTCTAAATAATATGACCCCCCTTTGGAAGAAGAAAGAAGATGAGATTAGTGAAGAAGAATATAGCGAATTCTATAAAAGAAACTTTAAAGACTGGCAGGAACCATTAGAAACTATTCACTGGTCAGTAGAGGGTCTAGTCAAATTTACCGGACTCTTATTTATTCCTCAAACAGCACCTAATGATCTTTTTTCGCCTAACTTTGAAACCGGCATCAAACTCTATTCAAAAGATAATCTGATTATGGAGCAATGCCAAGAGCTGTTACCGAAATATCTGCAATTTATTAAAGGATTGATCGACTCACCTGATTTTTCTTTAAATATCTCACGGGAGATGCTCCAAAATAATAAACAACTTAAAGTAATTGCTAAAAATGTAGAAAAGGTTATTTTGAGAAACTTAAAGAAGATGCTGAATAACCAACGCGAAAAATATGAAGAGTTTTGGGAGGAGTTTGGCAAGGCAATCCAAGGAGGGATTTATGCTGATCCTACTAAGCAGGATAAGTTAGTCGATCTCTTACTCTTCTCCTCTTCACATTTAGAAGAAGAAAAGACAACTCTAGCAGAATATATTGAGAGAATGCCTAAAGAACAAGAGGCAATCTATTATGTAGTTGGTAACGATAGAAAAAGTATTGAAAACTTACCACAGATGGAATTAGTACAAGATAAGAATTTAGAAGTGCTTTATCTACTTGATGAAGTTGCTGAATTTGTAATCAATATTTTAGGTAATTATCAAGATATTGAATTCAAATCTGTTCTGCGAGAAGATCTAGATCTAGAAGATGAAACAGAGACTGAAACTGAAGACAAAGAAGAAATAGAAGGATTATTAGCAAAGATTAATCAACACTTAACCGATAAAGTAGATGATGTTCGACTGAGTAAAAGATTAAAGTCAAGTGCTGTCTGTCTAGTCAGTGGTCAGCAAGGTTTGAGCATGTCAATGGAAAAGTTATTTAACCAAATGGAACAGAATTTGGGCCAAGCTCAACGAATCCTTGAGTTGAATCCTAACCATCAACTCTTTACAACTTTAGAAAAGATCTATAATGAAGATCCAGAAGCAGACATTTTAAAAGACTATAGTGAACTGCTTTATAACCTTTCTTCTTTAGTTGAAGGATTTACACCTGAGGATCCAGTCGAATTTGCTGCTAAGATTACTGAGCTAATGAGTAAAGCAAAATAAGTTAAAGCGAGGCTAAGATCAAATTAGCCTCGCTTTTATTTATTTCAATCAATTTATCTAGATCTGAAGTTGATAATTCATTCCTAGCTATAACTTAAAAGTATCTTCAGAAATTTCAGGTTCAAAATCTATAGCTTTAATTCTGAATACGGTCTGAGAACTTGCTCGCAATTTATAATTGATCACCGATTCAGTCACGTACCATCGCTCACCAAACTGCTCTACTTCTTCAGCTTCAACGGTTCTTAATAATCTTCCTTGCTGAGAATAAAGCTCTTCTTTTAAATAGATAAACCTTTCCTGATCAACCCAGATCCTTCTATGAGAATAAGAAGTTTCTACCCCCTCTTTAGCACTTCCCTCAATTAGATAACTATCCCGTCCTTGATAACTTTCTTCTCCGACTATTTCAAATTCATACAGTTCCAATAACTGTTCCTGTTCCATTAAATCTTGATAAGAAAAATCACCGCTCACCATTGTTCTTTCTAACATCTGATTAGAAATTTTAACAGGCTCTCCTGCATTAGGAAATAAAACCCATAAATCATCTCCAATTTTCAAGTATTTGGTTCCTTTATCATCAGGGTTGGTGAATTCAACTACAACTGAATCCCCTGCAATATAAATAATCATCTCTTTAGTAAGCTCTCTTTTACCATCTTTTATTATCAGTTCAGTTTCCATTCTAACTTGCTCTAAGTACTTATTTTCATCTCCCCGTTCTATTATCTCTTCAGCAGTCAAAGCAAAAGCTCCTGGCGGTAACAACAAGATGCTTGCTACTAATATAAATCCTACTAATTTAAGTCTTCTCATGATCAACCCCCCCCGCTTAAGATCAGTGTATAGTGCAAACTCAATTATGTGTCACCTGATTTTTAACTGTACATTGATTTTTTAGTCCCGCAGTGCTTCACTGGGCTCTAGCTCGGCTGCTCGTCGAGCTGGAATAATACAGGCTATGGTAACAATCACTACTCCTAGTAAAAAGCTAAAGATTAAATTTTCAAGACTAAAATCGGTATAAGCAACCGTCTCTAACAACAGATCATCACTTAAAACCTCCATTGCTTCTCCATAATCAATTCCATGGATTGAAAAAACTTTAGTTACTACACCTCCAAGTATGATCCCGATAAAACTACCGATAATCCCCATAAATATCCCTTCCAGCAAAAAGAGCCTCCAAATCTCCCTACTTTTAAGCCCTAGGGCCAACATTACGCCAATCTCTCTCGTCCTATCTCTGACTATCATCAACATTGTATTAATCAAGATAATAGACCCCATCAAGATGAAGAAAATATAGATAATATTATAGATTCTTTCTCCAATCTTAAAGTAATCAATTATCTTACCTGGTGCATTCCAAGGGATAATACTGTATTCTGTAGCAGCTTCAAAGCTTCCAAAGAGTTCGTCCATCTCCATTACTAAACTATCTGTTCGGTTGCGATCAGCTCCAATCAATAATAACTCTGTCGCTTCATCAGACATATTCAACATCTGTTGAGCTTGACTTAAATCCAAAATAAAGACATTGCCATCAATCAACCCCAATCCAGTCTCCAACGCCCCAACTATTTCAAAACTAGAACCTTGAAAGGAGCCAATAGCTGTATTATATAAAATAGTAATCTCTTCTCCTACTGCTAGCTCAAGTCGCTCTAACAACTGTTGGCCCATAATTATCTCTTCACTATCTGCCAGTGGCATCCGACCAGCCTTTAGTTGTTGATCAAAATCTATAGCTGCAATCTCCTGCTCTATATTTAAACCCCAGCCCATCACATTTGTTAGCTCATCTTCCTGACTGACAGCTCCACCAAACTTGATTCGTGGTAAAATATACTTTACTTCGTCAACCTCAGCTAACTCTTCTTTCATCTTAGAAATACCATCTTGAGCAAAACCAGCAACAGGATAATTTAATGACATTAATCTCTCTCGCCCTTCAAATTCTTGATTAATAATCTTGACATGACCAGTATCATAATTGATATATGAATCATAGGTAGATTCCAAATAACCTACGATATGCCCTCGTGCTACAACAACTATAGCAACCACAAGAGCAATAGCAATAATCGAAATTAAAGTTCGCAATTTGTGCCGACTTAAATTTCTAACAGCTATAACCGGCAAATAGCCCACCTAATTTACACCTCCTAGAGCATCAACTGGCTCCTTACAAACTGCCCAATAAGCTGGAAAGATACTGGCCACCAAAGAGACTATAAGGGTAAAAGCAATTACAAAGATAAATGCTGAAAGATTCCAAACCCCATAAGTTCTTTCAACAACTGGCAGACCAAAATCGGGTTCTATTAAATCTAACCCGTAATTTACTAGCCAGTAAACACCCACTCCTCCCATCAAACTCCCTATTATACTACCGATAACCCCAATTCCTAAACCTTCTATCATAAAGATCTTTATAATTTGCCACTCTTTCATTCCCATAGCCTTCATCATTCCAATCTCCTTAATCCGTTCTAAAGCAGCTAAAATAATTACATTTATAATACCTATCGCTGCAATCAATAAAAATAAAGAAGTAATGATCCGATTTTCAATATCCTGCACCTCAGTCATAGCAACTACATCCTGTGCTGAATCCCTCCAGCTATAAACAGCATACTTATCAATCTCAGCAACTATATTATTCTTTATAAACTCTTTTGCTTCCATTATACTGGTATCACTTTCTAATCTCATCACAATCTCTGTTGCTTTATCTTCTGTATTCAGTGCTCCACTGGCCTTCTGATAAGGAATATAAACTTGCTTATCATTGACCTTGGGGTTAGGAGTATTAACTACACCAACAATCTCTACTTCTAGGGTGTTGAAAACTCCTTCTGCAGTTGTAAATACAAGCAATAAGTAATCCCCTAACTCAAAACCCATCAATTCAGCCAAGCTACTTCCTAACACAGCCCCTGATTGATCAGCAGTAAATAACTCTCCTGCAATCAAATGCTCTTCTAATTTAAACACCTCTTTTTTTCTCTCTCCATCAACCCCCACTGCCGTAATCGGCAATTCATCTAGACCATTATTGATATTAGCAGAAAATCTAATCTGAGGACTATAAGATTTCAAATTAGGAACCTGACTAAGATTCTGCTGCAACTGCTCATCAAGAGTAATTAAATTATGTAATGGCAGCTCATCCTGTCTGGGCCAATAGTCATCATCAACTAGCTGTAAATGACCACTTTCAAAATCAATTACATTATCAAAATAACTCCTTTCTAATCCTAAAACTAATGAATTGAACATCACGAAAAAAACTATTCCAAAAGCAATAATCATAGCAACTATTAAAGTCCTTTTCTTATTGCGAGTTAAATTTCTGACAGCTAGTCTGACTAAAAACATAATAAATTAACTCCTTTCATCAGCAATAATTTCTCCATCTTTTAATTTAATTATTCTCTTAGCAGATTCCATAACTAAAGGATCATGAGTAGAAAAGATGAAAGTAGTTTCTAATTTCTGATTCATTTCAACCATCACTTCTAATACGTCAATACTGGTTTTTGAATCAAGATTAGCCGTCGGTTCATCAGCCAGTACAATCTTAGGTTCCTTAACCAAAGCTCTAGCAATAGCTACCCTCTGCTTTTGGCCCCCCGATAGTTCATTAGGCTTGCGGTCAGCCATCTCTCCTAAGCCGACTGCTGTTAAAATCTTCATTACCTGCTCTTTAATATCTTTATTATTTCTATCCGCCAATAATTTAAGAGCCAACTCTATATTTTCATAGACAGTCAGGACAGGGATTAAATTATATCCTTGAAAGATAAAACCAAGGTTTTCCCTTCTCAATAAAGCCAGCTGGTCCTTATCCAACTTACTGATCCCTTCTCCTTCTAGATATACCTCACCATTAGTCGGTTGATCTAAACAACCAACCATATTTAACAGAGTCGTCTTTCCAGAACCAGAAGGCCCTGCTACAGAGGTGAATTCCCCCTGCTCAACCTCCAAACTTACTCCTCCTAAAGCAGATACTTCTATCTCCCCCTGACGATAGATCTTTTCTACTTCTTCTAATTTTAATAGTCCCATATTCATTCACCCTTCTTTTACTAAATCATTTGTTGAGATCTATTTTAATTATTTACATGATACATCAAAAATATTCTAAACAGAATTGATATAAAGTGGCACTTTGCCACTTTATATCAATTTACAGTTTACGGTTGACGGTTAACAGTTAAAACCATTAAAATCTTAAATCAAAATCACTCTAAACCTGCGAACATAAGGCATTTCAGAGATCTTAATTTTTTAAGGTTTTGATCTTAACTGTAAACTGTTCACTGTACACTGTCAACTCAATAATGTGGCACAAAAGTGCCACATTATTGTAACTTAAATTAAGTTAACGTAGATGAGCTTACTATATAAAGTTCTTCATAATTAATCTTCCCTATCACTGCTTTTTCTTTTCCAAACATTTTATAAAACGAAATATCTTCCACCTTATCGTAGGTCGAACTTAAATCATCAGCAATGGTCATAATATTAATTTTGTCAATATTAGTAAATATTTTTTAATGTTGATACTTAATTGCAACAAATACATTCTATATCTAATTAAATAAATTTAGTGCATAAAAACCAAGTATAATAGAAATAAAAATAACTTATTATAATTATTGAAAAAAATTATAGCTTGTGCTATATTATAAGTTAGTACGTAAATTCAAGGAGGGATTAATTTTGAAAACAGATATCACTGCACGACAAGTGAAAGAAGAAGCAGAAGAATTATTTAACAGTGGGCAATTTTATTGCTCTGAAGCAATCATCAGTAGTATTAAAAATCAGTTTGAATTAGAGATCTCTGATCGAATCATTGCTATGGCTTCCGGCTTTCCTGTCGGTATCGGTAAATCTAAATGTCTCTGTGGTGCTATTTCTGGTGGGGTAATGGCTATCAGTTACTTCTTTGGCCGCACTACAGGTGGGGATCAACGGGTTGAATACAACTTAAAGCTGGTCAATGAACTTCAACAGAGCTTTAAGGACAAGCACGGTTTTCTTTGTTGTAAAGTCTTGACCAAAGGGTTTGATATGGCATCTGGCGAGCATAAAGAGCAATGTGCTTCCTTTACTGGTGAAATTGCTGCTAAAGCTACCGAAATAATTCTAAGAGAATTAAAAGCAGGTAATGCTACTGTGGAAGGAGAAGAATAAGATGGTTCAATTATTCAAAGAGACTCCAGTACCAATAGCAGGCTTAATGCTCGGGCTAGCCGGTACAGGAAATTTGATTCTAACTTATGGCAACCACTATCGTTCTTTAGCAGGACTATTGGCTTTAGTAATAGCCTTACTTATAATCGGTAAAATCATAGTCGATCACAAAGGATTTCTGAGTAAGTTATAAAATCCTATTGTAGCCAGTATTGCTCCAGCCTTTTCTATGGCAATTATAATCTTAGCCAGTTATTTAATCCCATTTGCTGAACGATTAGCATTGTATATGTAGTATGGCGGAACCATTCTTCATAGCTTATTGGTCATCTTATTTTCAATTCGTTTTCTCTTAAACTTCAATTTAAAGAAAGTTTTCCCTAATATTAAAAAAGTTGCCTCTCGGCAACTTTAGCTTAAATTTGTTTTAGATTTTACTTAAACTTGGACTTAAACTCAAACTTAAATTCACCCGTCATTGATTATTGACAATTCAGACATTCTATCAAAAAAATTTAATACTACATCCGGTCTATCAGTTATATAACCACTAGAATGAAAGTGAGCTAATAACTTAACCTGCCAAAGCTCATTAATTGTATAAGGAAAGACAAATAAACCTTGATCATGGGCCTCAGCAATATACCAGGGCCAATTCATAAATCCCTTAGTACCTAGACCATCAGCCAATCCAGCTGCTCTTTCTAACCAGTGAGTCCAACTCCTTCTAGTAATCATATTATCTGTAACCAATAAAATTCGAGGTGCTTGAGGGGCCAACTCCTTAAATCCCCTCAAGCTTTCTTCACTAAAGGAAAAGAAGATAGTCTTCGTATAGTCTCTTTCTGCTGCAGTATCCAACCAACCTTCTTGTTCCAAGATATCAACTATCTCTCGTTCAATACCAGGATATTTCTCCGGGCTTTTAGTTTCTAAAACTAAACCTGGTGTCTGCTGACCACCTTCAGCAATCGCTATCAACTCTTCTAAAGTAATAATTCCTAATCCCTCGTATTTTTCACTACCATAGCGAGGTGAATTTTCATTAAACCAACTTCCAAAATCTAATTTCTTTAATTCCTGATAAGTAAAGCTTCCCAGTTTGTCTTCTTTTCTATCAGGAAAAACTTCCTCTACATTTGAAGTTCGTTGCAGAGTTTGATCATGAAAGACGACTATCTCACCATCTTTAGTTCGCTGTAAGTCTGCCTCTAGATAATCAACGCCTAGATCTCGAGCCTTAATATACGCCTCAGCAGTAGATTCAGGAGCCTTGATCGAAGCTCCTCGATGAGCAATCACAGTTGGATAAGGTATCCCCTGCTTACTAAGTATCTCTTCTCCCCGTTGATCGGGGTTGATTAAATAATAAGCACCATAAAAACTCAACAACAGAGAAAATAAAATTACTATCACAATAGCCAATTTCATTTCCATTTAATCACCCTTACTCCCATTCTAATTGACAATTTACAGTTAAATCCAAAAGATTAAAATTAAAAGTCAACACTTAAAGACTAAAAGATAACTGAAATCTTTAATCACCAATATTTCTCTTTCAACTGAGAGTACTTAGATTAATCTTGAGTACGTTGCGTAGCCATCATCTTCTGTCTCACATAATTAATCGTCTGTAAGACTTCATCCTTTTTGGCTTGTGGCAACCTTACATCTTCTTCTCTTTTATTCTTCAGATAACCAATCTTTTCAAATTCATTAAACTGCTTAACAAAAAGATGATCTTTATAAAGGATCTGAGGCAGTTCATGCAAAAAGAGAACTGGAGCTTCTTCTTCTTTTAAGAGAGAAGTACCAATAAACCCTTCCGGTTTCTCACCTACCCCCATTAAATCTAAGAGTGTAGGGGCCAAATCAGTAATTGTACCCGTCTTTTCAATAGTCCCGGCTTCTAATTCAGGATGCTTAATTAATAACGGAATATGTTCAGGTTCTTTGACATTTCTATCAACTTCAAAATTGGCACTGGATGAATACTCTGGAGTATCTATCGTTGCATCATGATCCGAATAGATTACAACTAAAGTATCTTCCTTTAAGCCTCTCTCTTCTAATTGCTCCAAGAACATCTGCAAAGATTTATCTACAAATGAGATCGATTGAAAGAAGTCATGGACTAATTGATTTTCAATATCACTATATTCATCTATCATTTGATCAGGAGGATAAAAATTAAAGGGTGTATGGCTGGTTACTGTAATCAGATAAGCAAAGAATGGACTATCGGCCTCTTCTAGATAATCCAAAGATTGCTTGAAGAAATCATAGTCATTGATCCCTAAATAAAACTCTTCCTCCATCTCCATTACCTTATCTGTACTAGAAAAATCCTCTCTACTATAAAACTGATCAAAGCCAAGTTCAGGATAAGCTTGGTGGCGATGAAAAAAGGTCTTATCATTGCTGTGAAAAGCTAAAGTTTGATACCCTTTATCACTTAAAATTCGGGCCAAAGAATCGAATTCAGTCATATCATTTCCCTTAAAAACAAAATTACTATTTGTTGGATAAAATGATGTCAAAAAAGAAAAATCAGCATCAAAACTTCCATTTACATGCTTGGTATAGAAGTTTTCAGCATATAAACTTTCATCCTTAAATTGATTTAAAAAAGGAGTTACTTCATAACCATTATGCTCATAATCAATTAATCTCTCATCTAAAGATTCAACTTGAATTACAACTATATTATCAACTTCTTCCACCAATGCTTTATCATCCAGCTCATCCTCCAATAAGAAAGGAGGGGTTTCTAACTCAGCTACATATGAATTATCAGCACTAACGGATTCATAAAACTCATAAAAATAAAGAGGAATAATTCCATAAACATTAACGAATCCAGCACTACTTCTTTGGTAAAGTTTTACTGGACTTTCATTTTCTAATAATAAATTTGTAATGAAAATTTGGCTACTTAATAATAAGCTTATAACAATTATGACAGTTTGAAAACGGTATTTACTCTTACTAAAGAATAGCTCTTCTTTAACTTGCTCAGAATTTTCGCCTTGAGAGAGAAACCATCCTAATAATAATAAATCTAATAAAAAAATGAGATCCCAGAAATTAATGATATGTCTAAAGAGGACCATACTGGAACCAATTCCTTCACTTCTAGTCATATCAGTAAAACTTAAGTAATTACCAAAATAACGGTTATACCATAGATTTGCCAAAAAGAGCAGAGAAAATACTGATAATAACAACAATAACGAAATTCGACCTTTTTTTGCTTTAACCAATGGTAAAAGTAAATATCCAATCACTGTAATAAAGAACAAACTTCTTAAAACAACTCCTGTACTAGAAGGAACATTAAATATACGTACTACAAGATAGTTATATTTAATTAAAAAACCAACCAAAAAAGTAATTAGAAAGTATTTTTGTTTTTTTGTTAAATTATCAAACTGCTCCACTAATATTCCCTCCTAAATAATTGGCAGTTTCAAACGATTACTTCAATTATATACATCTAGAATCTATCTAATAATGCATTACGATTATATGATATTTTTGTACTTTATGCAAACCATATCTCTAATAACCTATTTGTTTTTTAAAAAAATCGGATCAACAGTCACTAATCACTAAACTGTTGGCCCATAAATAATTTATTCAGTTTCATTTAAGACTCTAACAACCCCGCGTAATGAAGCATAGACCGGAACAGCAAATAGAGCACCCAAAATTCCAAATAATAATGTCGCAATCAAAATCACAAAAATAATTATTACTGGATGAATATCCAACCTACCACCTTGTAAGATAGGTCTTATTACATTCCCCTCAAATTGTTGTACAAGCAGCATCAAAATTGATACTTTAATTACCAGCTCTAAACTGGTAGTTAAAGCGATAAACACTGCCGGCAAGACTCCAATAGCTGGTCCTAAAAAAGGAATTACCGAAGCAACTGCCAGTATAACAGATAGACCAATTGCATTCGGCATCCCAATAATCATATATCCTACAAACATAATAACCCCAGAAACAAGACCGACCAACAATTGGCTGGGAATATAAATTCCAAATACTGAGTCAACCGTTCGGAGAATTTTCTTAACTAAAGGTCTTTTCTGTGCTGGTGTAAACTTAATTATGCCCTGGGCCAACTTTTGATCATCTTTTAGAAAATAAATTACTAAAAATGGAATTAATAAAATTACTACTGCAAATTGAGTCAGGGAAGCAAAAACACCCAGAAAATCATAATTAGTAATTCTATTTACCATCTCTTGAACCAAAGAAGTAATCCGATTCTCCAGATCAAATTCACCTAAAAAGCCCAACTCTTCTATCTGTTCAAAGACCTCGTTGATGACCCTACCGCTCACTTCATAATCAGCAAGAAAATTGATCAACCTCCTGATCTCGATATAAATTATACTACCCCCAAAATAAGTAATAAAGGAGATTAAAGCTATTCCTCCTATAATAGTAATCAAAATTGATAACTCTTTATTTTTTATCTGGGGCTGTAAAAATCTAACCCCCGGTCGCAGCATATAATAAAAAAAGCCAGCCAATAACACAGGTATCCAGACCATATATATAATATCTTGTAAAGCATTTATAAAATTAGGAATCTGCAGACTCAAAAAGATAATAAGTAAGATCATTATTATTCCTGCCGCAACACGGAAAAACCTATCAGTAAACATATTTATTCCCTCCAATCTATAATTAATTTTTCAGTTTATAACGCATGTCAATCTAATACAGGTTTTTAATGCTCTTGTTTTATATCAGTGTACAGTTTACGGTGGATACGGTTTTTGTGATTTTCACGAAGGGTCTTGATAAAGACCCGTAGGTACAGTTGACAGTTAAAAAATCATTAAATCTTAAATTCAAAACCTCTCTACCCCTTTAATTATAAGGGTTCTAAGTGGTTTTGAATTTTTAAGGTTTTGATCTTAACTGTAAACTGTTCACTGTACACTGTCAACTCAATTATGTGTCACTTTGTGACACATAATTGTAATATTGTATTAATTTAACCGCTGAGAGAATCAACTTATTTACAGGTTCTACTAGGTCTTAAATTCTATAGAATGATAAAATTTCCCTTCATGTTTAGTGAAAAATTTATCTGGAGCAAATTAAAACTCAAAACTGAATCTCATAGTAACTGCTGGCCCATGTGTATTACTCATACACGAAAACCACCAGAATCAGAAATAGCCAGTGACGCAAAGAATAAAGCCACAAATAAAATAATCGAAAATAAAATCAAAAATGTCCTAACTTTATTCTCTTTTATATTCTTCCAGATAAACTTAATAATAATTCCCACTGTTAAACCTCTCCTATCCTTAACTGCAATCAACCGTTTGAAATTGACCGCAACCTTCTCCAACTTACATTATCCGAAAATCAAGGTTCTTTGTAGGGACGAGTCTTGTAAATATGATTTTTATGAATTTCACGAAGGGTCTTGATTTTTAGACCCGTAGGCGAAAGAACTTACTGACACTGACACATATTAGTCAAAGTATAAAGCTAATCTTTTTAACAAAACTTATTATTAAACCAGCTAAAATTTTAAGCTAGGAGATGATCCAGATTATTACCGATAAATCAATCAAAGAATTTGCTGAATTAATCGGTTCTACAAAAGAAACAATGCCCGGAGGCGGGCCAACCATTGCCATTACAGCCCTACTGGCAGTCCAATTATTAAAACTAACTTATAACATTAGTAACATTAAAGACTATCAAGAACAAAAATTGGCCCTTGAGCAACTAGAAGATAAACTGTTAGAAGCAATAGATGATGATATTAACGCCTTTGTAGAGAATACTGAAAATCACTTTACAGATCAGGAGCAATTACAAGAAATTATCAATGTCCCCTTAAGTATAGTTCATAATGCCCTCATAACCTTAAAGATAGCTGAAGAGATCAAATATGAAATCAACTCCACTGTCAAAGCAGATTATAAAGTAGCCATCTTCAACCTAATAGCTACCTGTAAAGGTGGCATCAGCATTATAGAATCTAATTATAGCTTCTTTCCAGCAGAAAGTGAATATTTAGCACAGGCTAAAGAAAAAGTAGCAGACTTTAAAGAACAACTGAACAACTATGAAAATAACTGTTGTTAATTGCTCAAGCATTTTAAACTGGAACCTTCTTTAATCTTAAACAGGGTAAGCAATTATAATTGCTTACCCTTCCTTAAACTTAGACTTAAACTTAAACTATAACCAAGGTCATTTTGCTATTAATCTAGATTTTTCATTCCTAGAAACAAGTCTATTTCTGCTTAGAATCTCGTACGCTCTACGGTAGATATGGTTTTTATGTGTTTCACAAAGAGTCTTGTTTTTTAAGACTCGTAGAAGGATATCTCAGATACATACTTTTGAAAAAATTTAATTTAAAAAAAGAGCTAAACCGTGTTATAATAAAAGTTGAGCTATCCTAAAACAGAATAAAAGAAAAGGGAGCTACCAAACAGCTTATAATTAATTGATTAAAACTATTTAAAAATAATCAAAACTGTTGGTTGCTCTCTAGGGA
>NZ_JALKBX010000080.1 GCF_023227745.1 Natroniella acetigena
TTATATAATGTAAACAATGTGTACACTGTTTACAAAATTATGAGTTTGACTAGCTCTTCTTGCTTAGTTGAAACATTACATTGTTTAGTTTTCAAAGACCGAATAGCTTGTTTAATTTCTGCCACTTCCTCAAGCGACAATTAATAGAATATCAAATTAGTTCTCAGTTGTCAAGAACTTTTTTAAATCTTTTTTTGTTGCCAATCTTTTTTCGCGGCAACATTGAGTAGTATATCACTCTACTTTAAACTTGTCAAGAAAACTTTTTTCTCCTCGACAAGCACAGCTACTAATTTAACACAATGACTTTTGTTTGTCAAGTCTAATTTTTAATTATTCTTTATGACAGATGGCAACCATTAAATAATATTTAGTATCATCTTGACTTTTTTCAATCTTTTTATTTAATTGATAAAAAAACTCCACCTCAAAATATTCTTCTAACATTTCTCTAAATTCTTCTTCTGTATACTGCCGATAATGATAAGGATTAGAACACTCTTTGTCTCTTCCTCGACCAAATGGGGTAGAGATTATCAATTGCCCACCATCTTTTAATAACTTATTTAAATTAGAAATAAATTTATAATCCTCTTTAATATGTTCTACAGTTTCAAAACTAACTATTGTATCAAACCTCCCTACCTTCTCTACTAAAGTAGAATTAGTTCCTTCTCCTACTATAAATTGAACTAAAGAATAACCATAATGGTATTGTGCATACTCGATACTTTCTTGATCTACATCAACCCCAATAATCTCTTTTATCCTTTCACCTTGGGCCAACAACACCTCTGTCCCATAGCCAACACCACAAGCTAAATCCAATATCCTCCCTTGGGCATACTTACTGGCAAACTTATAACGGGCTAGATGTTCCTTTAACAAACCATTATTAGGATTCATCTTCTTAGGCATAACTCTTTCATTAGTCAACTCTAAGTCCAAAACCTTACACCACCTTCATTATTTATTACAATGCTCTCAGCTAAATTAAAGCCTGTTAGTACAATGCTTCGCAGATAACTAAATTTCTCTACACCCCCGTCTTAGTGTACAATTGACAATGTACAATTGATAATTGATAGTTAAATTCAAAATTATAAAACCACAAACACTTAAATCATCAATAATTGCAAAGCATCCTACGACTAAATATTCAATCTTCCAATATTTCCTTTTAGCTGAGAGTACTCTATTTAATCATTAATTACAGCATCAATAGTATAAACAGAGCGCGGATTCCATAGTAACCACCCTGAAACTTGACTATCCTTTACAGCTTCAATCTGTTCCCTTACTTCTTCTTCACCATATCTATGCTGCATTGAAAAGTCCTGCAACCACGGACGCAATTTATGACCTTCTTCTCCTAGTTTTTCCCTAGCATCTGTTAAACTTCTATAAATAAGTTGATAAGGGCTCGTATCTGGATCAGCTAAACCATACATTTGAGGACTATAATGAGATGGATAAATCATTGGTGAAATATAATCAAGATGTTTAATCATCTTAGTAATATCTTGTCCAATCCCCAAATCACCTTCAATAGTTGTTGTCAAGCCAAATACATCTGCAGAAATTAAAGTGTTTTGTTTATCTAGCTTCTGGTTAGCATACTTTAGAAAATCAACAATAATATCAGATCTAGAATAACCTTCTTTTTCTCTAATAGTCAAATTGCTTTCTTGGGCCAAGGTTGGAAAACGTATGTAGTCAAATTTAAGCTCATCCAATCCTAAATCAATTGCTTTTTGAGCTATTTCCAGATTATAATCCCATACCTTCTTAGAATGAGGGTTGCTCCATTTTTGGCTATAGATAATCTCTTTTTCTTCACCTACATAATACTGTAAAGCATATTCATTTTGCTGAGCCAAAACTGCATCTTTAAAGAGTACTTGTCTACCAATAGTATAAATTCCTCGCCTTTGAAATTCTGCAATTAATCCTTTTAAATCTTTAATCATTGCTTCTTGAGAGGCTGCTCCAAATTCTTTAGAGAAAGTAACCCTTCCTGCAGCATCTTTTAGATCAATAACTACTGCATTTAAATCACTCTTTTCAACTTCATTAATTAACCTCTCAACCCTTCTTTGATCTCCAGCAGCCCAACCACTAATATAAAGCCCTTTTATATTTTCAGCTTGACTTATATGAGGAGCAATTAAATCAACTTTTTCTAGTGAAATTCTTCTTTCTATACTCTCTAATGGATTAAAAAACTGATTAACCTTCAATTTTGGTTGTGATAATTCTAGTTTCAATTCTTCATAGATAGGAGTATACTTTAACTCAAAGTTCTGGCTTGCCAATAAAGCAGGACTAGTTCCCAACAGAAAAAAAATAAAGATCATTAATGAAACAAATCCAAATCGAATTCGCTTATTCATCTTAACACCTCTTATTAGTTAAAGTTATCTCCTATAATTATAACACATGTTATAATAGTTGTTTATGTTATTTTTTTGTAAATCAATAAAAAAAGGAGGTAAACCTCCTTTTTTGAATAATCTCTTATTGGTTTTCTGATCGTAAATGTGGGAACAAAATAACTTCTCTAATCGATTCGGAACTAGTTAATAACATAACTAAACGATCGACTCCAATTCCCAACCCTCCTGCAGGAGGCATTCCATACTCTAAAGCCCTTATAAAGTCTTGATCCATCATATGAGCTTCATCATCACCAGCTTCTCTTTGTTCCACTTGTTGTTCAAACCTTTCTTTTTGATCAATTGGATCATTGAGTTCAGAAAAAGCATTAGCTATTTCATCACCAGCAATAAACAGTTCAAATCTATCTGTAAAAGCTGGATTATCTGGATTACGTTTAGCTAATGGAGATACTTCAACAGGATATTGAGTAATAAATGTAGGTTGAATCAACTTTTCCTCTACAAACTCCTCGAAAAATTCATTAATAATTTCTCCTATTGAAGTCTTACTCTCATAATCCAAGTGTTTTTCATCAGCTAATGATTTAGCTTCATCTAAATTAGAAACATTATTAAAATCTACTCCTACATGTTCTTTAACTGCTTCAATCATAGTCATTCTAGTCCAGTTATTTAAGTTGATTTCGTGATCATTATATTTAATTTCTAAGTCATCTAAAACATTTTTAGCAACAGTTTTAATCAATTCTTCAGTAGTATTCATAATATCTTCATAATCAGCATAAGCTTGATACAATTCTAACGTAGTAAACTCAGGATTATGCCTTCTAGATAAACCTTCATTTCTCATGTTTTTCCCAATCTCAAAAACCTTTTCAAAACCACCCACTAATAATCTTTTAAGATATAATTCAGGGGCAATTCTTAAATATAAATCAATATCTAAAGCATTGTGGTGAGTTATAAAGGGATTAGCCGCAGCACCACCAGCAATAGGATGCATTAATGGGGTCTGTACCTCTAAAAAATCCTTTTGCTCTAAGTATTGCCTCATCCCATGAATTATTCTACTTCTTAAAATAAAAGTCTGCTTAACATCAGGATTGACAATTAAATCTACATATCGTTGCCTATATCTTAATTCTACATCCTTCAACCCATGCCACTTTTCAGGTAATGGTCGCAAAGACTTAGTTAATAATTTAAACTCTTTAATTCTAAGAGTAATTTCACCACGACCTGTTTCAAATAAAGTTCCTTCAACTCCAATATGATCTCCAATATTCAAATCAGTAAATAAATCATATGCTTTTTCTCCAACTTCATTTTTTTTAGCATATAATTGTATTTTCTCTGATAAATCAACTAAATCAGCAAAGCTAGACTTCCCATGATCACGTAAAGCCATTACTCTGCCTGCAATCTTAACTTCCTTTTCTTCTGCTTCTAACTCTTCAAAATTACCTAATACTTCAGCAATAGAATGAGTTCTTATAAAATCATTACTATAAGGTTCTATACCTGCTTCTTTTAAATTCTCTAATTTTTTTCTACGTTCAATCATTAATTCATTTAAGTCCATTTCTTGCTCGGTCATTTTCCAAATACCTCCAAATTGCTATTTTTTAATTGCTAATATTTCATATTTAATAACTCCTACTGGTGCTTCAACCTCTACAGTATCTCCCACACTATTACCAAGCAATGTTCTCCCTAGTGGAGATTCATTAGAAATGCGTTGTTCATCTGGATCAGATTCTGTAGAACCTACAATTGAATATTCAAATTCTTCATCTTCATCTAAATCTTTAATTGTCACAGTAGTTCCAACACTCACCTTAGTTGTGTCAATTTCATCTTTATTAATGACTTCTGCATTCCTAATCATCTGCTCTAACTCTTTAATTCTACCTTCAACAAAAGCTTGTTCATTTTTAGCATCATCATATTCAGAATTCTCGCTAATATCACCAAAATCAAGAGCCTGCTTAATTCTTTTTGCAACCTCTCTTCTTTTGGCACCACGTAAATACTCTAATTCTTCCCTTAATTTATTTAAGCCATCTTCTGATACAATAACCTTTTCATTCATTATTGATTACCCCTTTGCTATCTTGATTTATTAATAAAAAGATAAAATAGTGTTAAGACAAATCAGTCTAACACTATCATTCCCATCATTAATATTACATTATAATGTAATTTGCAGAATTTGTCAAGTAGAGTTAACTATCCTTCTCATTCTACTAACTTCCTGTAAAGAAATTTCTCGTTCCATACTTCTTAGGCTAGCTAACTTAAACCCATGTTCAGTTGCTAATTGACTGATCGTTAAGATCTTTTCTACATCAAGCTCAGAACCCAAGCTATAATTTTCATACTTCTTAGCTAGAGCTAAAATCATAGTTTCAGCCATACAAGCATAAGCAGTATTAACAGGAAATCCAAAATCAAAATTAAATTTAACTTGACCTGGGACTTCTACAATTCCACCATCTATTACTAAAACATCGTTTCTCTGTAAATTGATCTGTCTGGCTACATCCCTAGGACGAGCTACATCACAGACAACAGCCCCACTCTTTAATAGGTTAATATCTATCAAACTCTCTATTGCACTAGAAGCTGTGATAATAATATCTGCTTGTGGTAGTAACTCTTCTAAATTAGTTGTGATTAGAGCCTCTACTCCTGACTCAGTTTTGAGCTTTGCTGCTAATCTTCTCAAATTCTCTTCTCTTCTCGCGGCCAGCATTAAATATTTATTATCTTGGGCCAACAATCGGACACAAGCCTTTCCAATAGAACCAGTAGCCCCTATAATTAATATATTGCTTCGCTTCATCTCAAGCCCCATCATATCACAAGCTAATCTAGTTCCCTCTATTGCTGTAGCAACAGTATAACTATTCCCAGTAGTTACTGGGATATCAAGTTCTTTAGCAATCGTAACCCCTTTATCTCCTACTATAGAAGTAAAAGCACCCAATCCTACAATTTTGGCCCCCAGTTTCTGAGCTTTAATTCCCGCTGCTACAATCTTCTCTACTACCTCTTCCGTTGGTAACTCCAAAATTTGGCGTGAGGTTAGCGGACAGCCTACAAACCAACCTTCCGCTTCAATACCTAACTCAGATCTCACCCCTGTTATCTTTGAAACCTCAAATGGTGGAATTAATTTAATTATGCTTTCCACTAATCCACCAGGTAGAAAATCACAGACAGGAAATTTGCGTGCTACATCTTCTACTTGTAAAGGGTGAATGATAAACCCAAACTTCTCCATTCATCTTCCTCCTCAATTATAAAGTTAACATCTTAGCTGTTGATAAGTTCTTCAGTTTGATTAAAATCTATCACTCGAGGTTTAAAATCAATTTCCTGTAATAAATTCAAATAATCAGAAATCTTTATCTCAGATACTTCTTTATCTAATAAAGCAACTAAAACTGCTTCCATCAAGTTAGTACCAAACGATCTCCCCTTAAACTCAGGGGTAGTTGTGATTAGTTTGCTGACTCCTCTCTTTCTTAATAAATTTAAATCCTGTACTGTAATTGTATTAGTTAAAATTATCTTTCCCTTTAATTGCTGAGGTAAATAATATTTTATGTAATGAAAGTCTCCTGCAATAAGATCTGCCCACTGATAATAATTTTCATATTTTTTATTAGAAGTTACCTGCTCTTGTTCTTTTCCAGTAGGATAAAATAATTTAAAGGGTAACCTACTAATTAAGGGCATAGTAAATTTAGCAATCAAATTTAAAATATCAAATGATTTAATCGGAATTGGTAATCCTAAACCAAACATTAAATCTCCAAAAATAATTTCAGCTTCTACCTCTGTTAAAGCTTTAGCCATTCCAAATCTATCTAAAGCAGATACAACCAATACTTTTTTATCTTTAAGATTAAGTTCTTGATCTATTTTTTTTATTGCATCAGACTCTAATGTTCTCTTCAACCCACTGCCATCAACGATAGGTGTTCTTTTCACTTGGTCAATTATTTTTTTAGCATCTCGTATTATATACTTTTTATTATTTATAAATAAGTATAAGTCCATTCCTCCTAATCCAAAAGCATCTACTTGATCATCTAATTCTTTAAATAATTTAAGTGCCTCTTTTAAATCGCCATCTGTTCCTATCCTTTCAATAATAAAATCTTCTCCCAAAATATCAGTCTCTATTCTTCGATCCCGACTTGAAGCCCCTAAACTAATACTAACTACCCGCTTCATACCCTCTAACCCCCTAAAAATAATCTCAACTATTAATATGCACTAATAATTTTAGATTTATGTATAAAAGAATAAAAAGATCAATTTAAATTTAAGTATAAGGCTAAGGTTAAGTAAAATCACTAAAAATAGAATTAAGCTGACACCTGTCAAGTATCAGCTTAATTCTTGTTGATAATTATTTAATATTCTCTTCATTTCTATTACTGTCTCTACTTGATTTAAAGAATCTTTTATTTTAGTACAATTTTTAAGTCCTTTGATGTACCAAGCAGCATGCTTTCTCATCTCTCTAACCCCTACATATTCACCTTTAAACTCAACTAAATCTTCTAAGTGGACAATAGCTACTTCAATTCTTTCTTCTGCAGTTGGAGGAGGTAATAACTCTCCTGTCCTTAAATAATGAGCAGTTCTCTTAAAGATCCAAGGATTTCCTTGAGCACCCCTTCCAATCATTACAGCATCACAACCTGTTTGCTCTACCATTTCTAAAGCATCTTCTGGGCCAAATATATCGCCGTTACCGACTACAGGAATCGAAACTGCTTCCTTTACATCTTTAATTACACTCCAGTCAGCTTGGCCTTGATAAAACTGCTCTCTTGTTCTGCCATGAACTCCTACAGCTTCAGCACCATTTTCTTGAGCAATTTGAGCAACTCCTACAGCATTAATCTCTTCTTTACACCAGCCAGTTCTAATCTTAACTGTAATTGGTTGCTTTACTGCTTGATCCATTACCTTTACAATTTCACCAACTTGCTCTGGCTCTTTCATTAGAGCAGAGCCATACCCATTCTTTACAATCTTAGGTGCTGGACATCCCACGTTCAAATCTATTATTTCAGGATTACTTTCCTTACTTATTATCTGAACAGCCTGGGCCAACACCTCAGGCTCCCTACCAAACACCTGTAAAGAGACCGGCCTTTCTACTTCAGCTATTGCTAACATCTCTTCAGTCCTTCGATTACCATTAGTTAATCCTCTGGCACTGACCATCTCAGTACAGACCAAGCCACAGCCCATCTGCTTAACTAGCTTACGATAAGGCAAATCAGTTACTCCTGCCATTGGCGCTAAAAAAACTGGGGGATCTATACTTACATCTCCTATTTTGACCACTTTAATCCTGATTATAAAAAACTGTTCAAAACTATATAAAATTAATTATAACCAGGTTTCACCTCCCTACCTTTTATTTTTTATCCAA
>NZ_JALKBX010000081.1 GCF_023227745.1 Natroniella acetigena
TGAAAACCATAGAAACCATATCAACTGTAAACTGTACACTGATATATAGTGGCAAAGTGCCACTATATATCAATTAATAATTACTGGAGGGATAGGATGTTTGATTTTGGTACTAAAACATATATCATGGGAATCTTAAATTTAACTCCTGATAGTTTTTCAGATGGAGGAGATTACTTTCAAAAGGATGAAGCAGTAGAGCGGGCCAAAAAGATGGTAGCTCAAGGTGCAGATATTATTGATATAGGAGCAGAATCAACTCGTCCTGGATCGGAGAAGGTAAGTGCTAAGGAAGAGTTAAGGAGGCTGACTCCTGTACTAAATAAACTTATATCTGAAATTGATCTTCCTATCTCTGTTGATACATATAAAGCGGAGGTAGCTAAAGAGGTTTTAGAGCTAGGAGTAGATATTATTAATGATGTGCGGGGGTTACAATGGGATGAAAATATGGCTCAGGTAATTGCAGAGTATGATGTACCAATTGTAACAATGTATAATGGTCGCTTTTGTAATGATAGAGGAGATATTATTGAGTCAATTAAGAATTTCCTACGAAAGAGTATTAACCTTGCTAAAGATGCAGGGGTTAAAGAGAAAAATATCATCTTAGATCCTGGGATTGGCTTTGGGATTAGTGCAGAAGAAAGTATGGAAATTATGAGAAGGTTACCAGAGCTAAAGAAGCTAGGCTATCCTTTATTGCTAGGTACTTCTAGAAAGTCAATGTTAGGTGAAATACTAGATTTGCCTCCGAAAGAACGGGTTGAAGGAACTGTAGCTACAACTGTAATGGGTATTATGCATGGTATAGATATCGTTAGGGTTCATGATGTTAAGGAAAATTTAAGAGCTGCTCAAGTAACTGATACTATCTTTAGAAAGTAGGGATAACAATGGATAAAGTAATCTTGAATAATTTAGCTTTTTATGGTTATCATGGAGTATTGAATGCAGAGAATGAAATCGGACAAAAGTTCTTTATAGATTTGGAGTTATATTCAGATTTAAGAAAAGCCGGACAAAGCGATCAATTAGATGATGCAATCAATTATGCTGAAGTTTATGAAGTAATCAAGGAGATATTTCATGCTCAGGACTATGATTTGATTGAAGCGTTGGCGGAAGATATAGCTAGCAAGATCTTAGAGGAGTTTTCTAAGATTGAAGAAGTGATGATCAGGGTTAAAAAACCGGAAGCACCTGTCAATGCAATATTTGATTACGTTGGAGTGGAGATTACAAGAAGTCGAGGGAGTAATTAGAATGGAGTCAGTTTATTTAGGATTAGGAACTAATTTAGGAGATAAAGAGCAGAATTTGAAGCAAGCAGTGGAGTTGATCGCTAATTTTCCCCAAACAGAATTGAGCAAGGTCTCTAAGGTTTATGAAACTGAGCCGTGGGGTTATACTGAACAGGATAATTTTTTAAATCTCTGTCTGGAAATCAAGACCGATTTGGCCCCTTATCAATTATTAGAAGAGTGTCAAGGGGTAGAGAAAGATTTAAAGAGAGAACGGGAGATTAGATGGGGGCCAAGGATCATTGATGTCGATATCTTATTGTATGGTGACTTGGTCTTAACCGATCAGAAGCTGACCATTCCACATCCTAGAATTCAAGAACGAGCCTTTGTTTTGAGTCCGTTAGCAGACTTGGATCAGAAGTTAGTTATTAAGGGGAAGAGTGTACTGGAGTGGAGCGAATTACTTGATGAGCAGGAAATAAAGGAATATGGTGAGTTAGGTTAAGGTTGAGTGAATAAATTATCTTCATGGGTTGTGATGAAGACAATGCTCACGGAGAGTGTACAAGACTCGTAGGTAAGTTTAAGTAAAAGCAGTAAAAACAAAATAATAAAATAGAAAAAGGGCCAACATCTTTAATAATTAAAGATGTTGGCCCTTTTTTTAGATGGGGAGAATAATATTTGATTTAGTGGGTAAAAATACTAAAGAATCAACTGGTTAAGCTTCTTAAATTTGAAATTGGAGGTTAAATAGTGTTTCAAAAACTTCTAGATAAGGTCAAACTCTGGTTACTATCAAATGAGGACGAAGAACAAGGTCAACTTCCTTCTGAAATGGTAGAAGGAAAGAAGATCGCAAAGAAATTAAAGCAGAATCTAGCATTAATTGAAGATGTCTTCGCTGATAATTATGATATTTGTATCAGGGAATTTTTAGTTGGTAAAGATAAGAGTAAAGATGCTTTCCTAGTCTTTATTGATGGTTTAACTGAAGAGAAGATTATTAGTGAGAATATCTTAACACCATTAATGAATAGTAGAGAAAAAGCAGTTGATTTAGAAAAAATTACGAAATCAATCATCTCTACTGCTAATGTATCGGAAGTCTTTACAATAGAGGAAGTGGTTGAAGGGGTGGGAGCAGGTAAGACTGCTTTATTTTTAGATAATGAAGAAAAGGCAGTCTTGATTGATAGTGTTGCCTTTGAAAGTAGAGCAGTGGAAAAGCCAGAGGTAGAAACGGTAATTAGAGGGCCTAAAGAAAGCTTTGTTGAAGATCTATCTGTAAATACTTCACTATTAAGAAGAAAGCTTAATAATGCCAATTTAAAGTTAGAACGGATTGTTTTAGGTCAGCAGACTAAGACAAATATTTGTTTAGCTTATGTGAAAGGGATTGCTAATGAGAAGATTGTAGATGAGGTAAGAAGTAGGGTCAGTAGGATAGAGATTGATGCTATCTTAGAGTCAGGGTATGTCGAAGAATTTATTGAAGACCATCCGCTCTCATTATTTTCTACAGTAGCTAATAGTGAAAAGCCTGACTTAGTAGCAGGTAAGATCTTAGAAGGGAGGATTGCAATCTTTGTTGCTGGAACTCCGACTGTGTTGACCGTACCTCATATCTTTGTAGAGAGTCTGATGACAACAGAGGATTATTATTCAGGTCCTTATTTAGTTTCATTAATTAGGTTGATTAGATATATTGCTTTTGTACTTACACTCTTATTACCAGCACTGTATGTTGCAGTTGTTGCTATTCATCCTGAGTTATTACCAACAGAGTTGGCTATTTCTGTAGCGATTGCCTCGGAAGGTGTTCCCTTTCCTAAGGCAGTAGAAGTGTTAATAATGGGATTTTTATTTGAAATTTTAAGAGAAGCTGGAGTGCGGATGCCTCGAGCTGTAGGACAGGCAATTAGTATTGTAGGGGCACTCATCTTAGGAGATGCAGCGATTAATGCCGGTTTGGTAGGAGCTCCGGTTGTGATTGTAACTGCTTTGACTGCTATCTCTAGTTTTATTATTCCTCCTTTAACAAGTGCGATTACTATATTGAGATTGGTGGCTGTCTTATTTGCAACTGCTATGGGGTTGCCAGGGGTTTTGACTTTTAGTATAGCATTAGTGATCCATTTAGCTTCTTTACGTTCTTTTGGAGTACCTTATTTATATCCATTAGCTCCATTGGATATTGAAGGTTGGAAAGATGTCTTTATCAGAGTCCCTTGGTGGTTGATGGCTAAAAGACCTGAGTTAATAGCTAAAAATAATCGGTGGCGGAGTAAATTAGGGCAAAGGCCTAGTCCCTATCGAGATGAGATTGAGGGGGATGATTTTTAAAAAGGAGTAAAAAATGAAGAAAAAAGTTTTAGTCTTAGTTTTGATCAGTTCAGTAATATTTCTAGTCGGTTGTTGGAACTATATCGAAATGAAAGATCGTACCTTTGTGGTAGGAGTTGGTGTTGATTTAGTAGAGGATGATCTGATAGAAGTGACTACTCAGTTGCTAAAACCCCATGAGATTGGAGTTCCTGCGGCGGGAGAGCCTACTCCTGATGCAGATCCAGTCTGGATTCTCAGTAGTCAAGGAGAGACAGTCTTTGATGCAGTTCGAAATTTTGTCAGGCAAGCAGGTCGAAAATTGTTTTGGCAGTACAATAATGTAGTTGTGTTCAGTGAAGAAGTGGCTCGGGAAGGAATATTGCCTTTCCTTGATTTTTTTGTTAGGGAGCACGAATTGAGATTAGGCCAAAAATTAGTAATCAGTAAAGGAGAAGCTGGGGATATTGTCGGGGCCAAGCATGGCTTAGAGAGGATTCCTTCGATGGCAATTGTTGATATGTTGGAAGAAGAAGAGGCAATGGGTGGGATTGTTAATGTTGATCTATTCGATTTTTTGGAAGAGGTTAATAGTAAGGCCGGTGCTCCAGTAGTAGGGACGGTAGAAAATTTAGAAGGTGCGAGGTTAGATGTAGAGGGAGGAGCTGTCTTTAAAGGGGATCAATTGCAAGGTTTTTTAGATAAAAGAGAGACAAGAGGGAGAAACTGGGTTGTAGGAAGGGTAGTAAGTGCAATTATTGTTTTGGAATGGGAAGAGGATCAGAAGTTAAGTGTTGAAATCTTGCGGACCAATTCCAGTATAGAACCTGAATTTAGGGATGGTAGATTGGTAATTAAAGTCGAAATTGAGACAGAAGGGAATTTAGGTGAGCAGCAGACTGCAGTTGATTTCACTAAGTTAGATAGATGGTATTCACTTGAGAAGAAGTTGGTGAACTCTATAGAAAATGAAATAAAAGATATTATAGAGCTAGCTCAGCAGGAGTTTAGAGCTGACATATTTGGATTTGCTGATGAAGTGTATCGTAAGTATCCTCAAGAGTGGAGAAGAATAGAAGATGAATGGGAAGATGAATTTGCTTCTTTAGAAGTAGTGGTGGATGTAGAGGCCAAAATACGCCGACCATTTATAATTAGAACTTTTCCTAGCTTAGACTAAAGGATGGTAGAGCTATATGGAAATAATTGCTATGGTATTAATTGTTTTATTGATCAGTTTAGTTGAGGTTCCTAAGATGATTGCTCTGCAATTATGGAAGGAATTGATTACTTTTTTTATTTTATTAGGGGGTGGGGTATTTTTGGTCCTGTATTTAATTTTATGGTAGGGGAGGAGTTAGATTTTGAATAAGGAGGTAATCTCAAAAGGTCAGGTAATATTTTTACTGTTTGTAGGATTATTCGATACTAAATTTTTGATAATTAATACTTACTTGGCAGAAGTAGCTGGTAGGGATGCTTGGTTAGCAGTACCTACTAGTTACTTAATTGGATTCTGTTTGAGTATATTTATAATTAAACTGGCTAAGCTTTTTCCTGAGCAGACAGTTATTCAGTATTTACCGCAGATTTTAGGAAAATTTTTAGGTAAGTTTATCGGTTTTGTCTATATTATCTCTATTACTCTCTTTATTTCACTGATTCTCCGCTTAAATACTGAGGTAATGATAATTTTAATGCCAGAAACTCCTCCACTTGTCTTTGTTTTGTTACTAATTGGCTTAAGTGTCTATGTATTGAAGAAAGGATTTGAAGTTTATGCTAGAACCTGTCAGTTTTTTGTACCCTTAGTGGCGACTGGAGTGGTAGTAATTTTTTTAGTAGGAGTGGAAAAGGGTAATCTATATCGATTCCAACCATTTTTAGAATATGGGATAGAACCCATTTTGATAGCCAGTCTACGGGGACTTGCTTTGTTAAGTGTAGGTTTATTATTTATGGCTTTTTGGTTAGCTTATCTAAATAAATTGACTTCTATAGAAAAAATAACTGGGGTCAGTTTTTTATTTGTTATGATTCAGATGCTACTGATTGTTGTCTTAGTTATCAGTGTATTAGGGGTGCAATCTACTCTCTTTCATACTATTCCTATATTTTCTTTAACCAGGTTATTAGAGATTGCTGATTTTTTAAAAGGCTTTGAAGGAATTTTGCTGATTGTTTGGTTTCCAGTTGGATTTATGGTGATAGCAGGTTATTTTTTTTCGGTAGCAGTAGGGACTGCTCAATGGCTGAATTTAAAGGAGTATAAGCCGTTAGTCTTACCATTGGCTTTGCTTATAACTGCTTTGGCTATGGTACCTGAGAATTATGAAGTTTTAAAAGAATCTATTGAGAATCTTAGTATGTATCTTTTATTTCCGTTAGCCGGACTTTTTCCAATCTATTACTTAATAGCAGTTGTTAGAGGAGTCGGGCAGAAGCAGTAAATAGTTAAAAATCAATTGATGATTGAAGGTCAAAAGCTTAATTACAATATTGTGGCACTTTTGTGCCACAATATTGAGTTGACAGTGTACGGTTTACAGTTTACAGTTAAGATCAAAACCTTAAAAAATTAAGACCTTTGAAATGCCTTATGTTGGCAGGTTTATAGTGATTTTGATTTAAGTTTTTAATGGTTTTAACTGTCAACCGTCAACTGTAAACTGTACACTGATATTTAGTGGCAAAGTGCCACTTTATATTAATATTGTGTCAGAGTTGAATTTATTGATTGCGAGTCAGGCTAGATATGTTATAATAGAAAGCAAAAGGAAAATGAGGTGTTAATTATGAAGTTGACTGTCTTAGGTAATCGTTCTCCATATCCGACTGCAGATGCTGCTTGCTCAGGCTATTTATTACAGGCTGACGAGCAGAATATCTTAATTGATGTTGGCCCGGGAACATTGAGCAATTTACAGCAGATAATGCCTTTGTACCAATTGGATGCGATTATTATCTCTCATTTGCATCAAGATCACTGCTTAGATCTATTGCCGATGCATTATGGAATGATGAAGAGTATTGAGCAGGGCAAGAGGGAGGAGGCGTTAGCAGTTTATCTGCCTTTTGATGGCGGGGAAGAGTTAGAATTTATCCAAGCTAAAGTGGGCCAAGAGTTTCATTTACAGCAGGTTGCTCAAGAGATAGAGTTTGAATTAGAGGATTTAAAGGTCAGTTTCCAAAGAAGTAATCACCCTAAGGAGTGTTATGCAATCAAGGTTGATGATGGAACTAAGAAACTTGTCTATACTGCTGATACAGGTTGGGAAGAATCATTAGTAGAGTTTGCTGCTAATGCAGATCTATTATTGGCAGAGGCGAGCTTGTTAGAAAAGGATCGGGAGTATACAAAAGCTGGTCACTTGACTGTCAAGCAGGCCGTTCAATTGGGAATTGAAGCTCAAGTTGGCAAAGTGTTGCTGACCCATTTTTGGCCCGAATATGAGCAGGGTGAAATTACTGCTGAGATACCAGAGGCTGAAATAGAGGTGGAGTTGGCCCGAGTATTAGAGAATTATTCTTTTTAAGTGGGTTAATTACCGAATTGTAGCCGAGAAAGCCTCGCTCTTGTTAAAGGGCGGGGATGAATCGGCTATTTTAATTTTTAATCGACTTGAAAATTAAAATTATTTATATAATACATTTCTTGAATACGAACCCCTTTTATGATATAATACAGTTAATAACTGATATTAAGGGGTTTTTAACAATGAATACCTACAACAGTACAAGGCACGCAAAGTTCCTTTTAAACTATCATTTTATATGGATACCTAAATACAGAAAACATATTTTAGATAATCCTGAAATTAAACAACTGACCTTAGATACCATTAATGAATTAGCTGATACACATAATTTTGAAGTGTTAGCTACTGAAATAATGCCAGACCATATACACCTTTTTATATCAACTTTGCCTAAGTATTCTCCTAGTAAGCTAATGAATATCATTAAAGGTACTACTGGAAGAAGAATATCAAAACACTTTCCAAAATTGAACATTAAAGGTTCTGTATGGACTAGAGCCTATTTTGTAGCTACTTCTGGTAATGTTAGTTCAGAAACTATCCAACACTATATTGAAAATCAAAGGTGATAATATGCAATTAACTTATGTCCTAGAGTTGCTAAAACCAACTAAAAGAAAAGAGAATATATTCTTAAACAATATTGCAGAAGTAGTTAAGAATCGTCAAACTGTCGCTGACAAACTTAAAGCAGGAGAAACTAAATTGAGTTCTGC
>NZ_JALKBX010000082.1 GCF_023227745.1 Natroniella acetigena
ATATCGGTTTTTTTGTATCTTTTTTTACTGTTAATTTATGTTATTTTTATTAAATCACAAAAGTCGTTGTTGAACCAAATTTATTAATAATATCAAATTAAAAATAAGGTTACATATTAATTTGTAAACTATTATTTGAGTTTAATAGTAGGTTGGAATGAATGAGTTTTAATATATATGAGGGAGGTTAGATAATGAAATTAATTGAAAAAGCAGGTGAGATGATGAAGTTTTCTCCAACTGAAATAAGAAAAGAATTATCTTTTAAAAAAATAATGAATATTTTATTTGATCGTTTTGCTCCTTTAATATTACCTGTATTGTTGCTAATAATCTGGCAGACGCTTGCACTTTCAATTGATAATCCAGTTATATTGCCAACTGTAGATAGAGTATTGAGGTTACTTAGTAATCCTACTGCTAGTTTAATTGGTTTAGGATCAATATTTGGAAATACAGGGATAAGTATTGCTAGAGTTTTGTTGGGCTATACTGCAGCAATAATAATAGGAGTTCCTCTAGGAATTATGGTAGGATATTCACAAAAAGTAGAAAAATTGGCTATGGTATTTGTTAATATATTTCGTCCGATTGCTCCTTTAGCTTGGGTGCCATTAGTTATGGCTTGGTTTGGAGTGGCTAGTTTAGCTAGTGTATTTGATTTAACAAGGGCAAATGCTTTATATGGATTATTGGATAATATGAAGGTGGCTATGATCTTTATTATTTTTGTGGGGGCATTTTTTCCTATTTTCACCAATGCTATTTATGGTGTAAATAGTGTTCGAAAATCTTTACTAGATTCAGCAGTAACATTGGGAGCAGGTAGGAAAGAGATTTTATTGAAAGTTTTATTGCCTGGATCCTTGCCCTCTATTGTAACAGGACTGAGAGTTGGATTAGGTATAGCTTGGATGTGTTTAGTCTCTGCGGAAATGTTGCCTGGGAGTTTAGCAGGTCTTGGATATTTAATTACTCATGCTTATACAATTGCTAGAACTGATGTTGTGATTACTGGTATGATTGTGATCAGTATTGTTGGAGGTCTTTTTGATTATAGCTTTCAATTGATAGAAAAGAAATTTTTCAAATGGCAAAGCTTGTCTAATTGAATACTCTCAGTTAAAAGAAAATATTGGAAGATAAAATATTTAGACATAGGATGTTTTGTAAATATTGATGGTCTAAGGATTTGTGGTTTTATGATTTTGAATTTAACTATCAATTATCAATTGTACACTAAGATGGGGGTGCAGAGAAATTTAGTTATCTGCGAAGTACTGTAGTGATAGGCTTAAATTTAGCAAATGATTTTTATTACGGAAAGTCTAATAAGACTTGTAAGGAGAGTACTGTAATTAAAAGTGGGAGGGTTGATTTATGTCAGGTATTATTGAAATAGAAGAATTGAGTAAAACTTTCCATGTAAAAAACAGTAGAGAAGTTGAAGCTTTAAAAGAGATTGATTTATCTATAAAAGAGCATGAGTTTGTATGTATATTGGGGGCCAGTGGTTCCGGAAAGTCTACCCTTTTAAGGCTGATGGAAGGACTTATTAAACCTACTAGAGGAAGTATTAAAGTTTTTGGGGAAGAGTTGACTGAACCTATTTCTAAAACGGGAATGGTTTTTCAGCAATATACACTACTACCTTGGCGAAATATAATAGATAATGTTACTTTTGGCTTGGAAATCAGAGGGGTTTCCAAAAAAGAACGTTATAAAATTGCGAATGATATTTTATTAAAATTTGGTTTGAAAGGATTTAATGATAGTTATCCTCATGAGTTATCTGGAGGAATGCAGCAGCGAGTAGCAATTGCAAGAACTATAGCTACTTCACCTAAAATTATATATATGGATGAACCCTTTGGAGCTTTAGATGCTATTACTAGAAAAGAAATGCAGAAAGAATTGATGGATTTTTGGTTGCAGGATAAGAGAACAATTGTATTTGTTACTCATAGCGTGGAAGAAGCTGTACTTTTGGGGAATAGAGTTATTGTAATGAGTAGCAGACCTGGGCGAGTGATTGGAGATATAGATATAAACCTTCCTTATCCAAGAGATAAATGGAATGAAAAGTTTGGATCATATGTCAAAAAGTTAATAAATATAATGAATGATGATGACATTAATGATAAAATAATTGAGAATGTAAGTTAAGGTTATAAGGAGGAGTAAAAATAATAAAATTAGAAATCCTAAATTTATCATCTTTGGAGATTAATAAGATAGTCTTTGATCTCAATGGTACGCTAGCTTGTGATGGTGTACTGATAAAAGGAATTAAAGAGAGCTTAAATAAACTGGCTAATAGCTATAAAATTTACATATTAACAGCAGATACTTTTGGTACAGCAGGGGAAATTACTCAATGATCTCAATGCAGAGCTTGTAGTTATCGATTCTGAAGATGGTAGTGGTTTTAAAAGAAGCTTTGTTCAAAAATTAGGTAGTAAAGAGGTAATAGCTATTGGTAATGGAAGTAATGATGGGCCAATGTTAGAAGAGGCAGCAATAGGAATTTTAGTTATGGGTCCAGAAGGTGCTTCAAGTAACAGTTTATTAAAGTCAGATTTAGTAACTCGAGACATTAATGATACGTTTAAAATTCTTTTAAATTTTAAACGTTTAGTAGCTACATTACAAAAATAAAATTGTCTGACTAGATAGTCCAATACCTGTTCCTTTTACATTTCTAGTTAAAGAAGTATCCACTTGTTCGAACTGTTTAAATATCTTCTCTTGTTTCTCTTTAGGAATACCAATTTCTGTATCTTTAACTGCAATATAGATATTCTCTCCTTTATCAGTAAATTTAATTGCATTGGAGGTTAAATTTAGCATAATTATTTCAATATTAAAGGGATCACAGGCTATCACCTTTTTATTTGTTTCAGAATTAAAATATAACCTTCTGAGATTATTCTGAACATAGTCTTTGGAGGTTGTATTTACTGGCTATATTGCTCTAAATATTCTTCTAATGTTAAGTTGCGGTTGGAAATAGTGGTGGCATGTTCCACGCTAACATATCTAATATGCCATGGTTCATATTGATATCCGGTAATATCTTCTTTTCCTTGGGGATATCTGATAATAAAACCATAATCAGCAGCATATCGGGCCAACCACTTTCCTTCCTTTGTCTGCGCAAAGCTCTGACTCAATCCATAATCAATACTAGGACTGGATAAATCAATAGCCAATCCTGTTTGATGTTCACTATGACCAGCCTGAGCACTATATTTATTGGCCAGTTCTTTACCTCTTCTTCGTACATTATAAGAGAAGATTTCTTCTTGTCTTTGATAAGAGCGATAAGCAGATACACCAATAAGAGTTATATTATCTTCTTTAGCTTGAGCAAACAGCTGTTCTAATGCCTTTGCTGCTTCCTTTCTCATCTTCTTTTTTGGTAAATCTTCTGTAAAGGAAAAAGGAATATTAGGAATTACTAAATCCTGTGGAGTATAATCAGCAGGTAATGAGTGTTCCTTATTAACTAAAACCATAATATTGGTTGGTTCAGTAGTGATTATCTCTTCTTTATCCTCTTCTTTTCTTTTTGCGACAGAATCATCTAGATTATTTCTTTGGCGATTGTCGTCTCTTACTTTATCAGTAGGATTATTATCTTGATTGATAGATTGATTATCTTTTCTTATTATACTTCCCCAAGAATTGTCTGCTAAAGCAGTGATGGGGGATGGTTGTAGTGTTATAGTTAATACTACTATAAGAAGGAAGATAATAAGGATCATTTTCATTGTCTTAGCAACTCCTTTTGAACTTTTTCGTTTTCGCCTTTTATCGGTTATCATACTAACATAAGTCTTAATCTAAAACAATAGTAAAATCCGTATTTAGTTTTACTTCTTGTTAATCTTATCCTTAGACTATGACCGAAGACCATTTTGTTCACTTATTATATGGTCATTTATGAACACAATGAAGATTCATTATATTTAAAAGAAAGAATCTTTATTATATAAAAGTTAATTGAAACAATAGCAAATCAATAATAAATTCAAGAATGATATCATATAAACAGTTGATAATTAGGTTGTTTTGGGGGAGAGTATTGCAGGGTATAGTTTTTTATTACTGTTAGCATTTTTATTACAGTTTACAATTTTTGCAATGATAATCAAGATTGGCTTGTATACTTAGAAGAAGATGAAACTGATTCAGTAAACTTTGATCGAGATATTAAGGTGAGTCAATTATTTGTTTCTGTTAAAGACTTCTTTAAGATCTGTTTACATTATATTGCTGCTTTTATTTTATTCTATTTGATTGCACCTGGAATTTTAGGGGTTTTTTTGTTTCAAAAACCAACAAAAAATTTTAAAATTAGAGGAGAAATAAAAGATTATATAGAAATTAAAGAAAGTATGATGTTGGTGGAAAAAATCAGGTTAGAGCGGGAGCAATTAATAGTCAATTGGATTTAGTTAAATTAGATCTGATAAAAAATGTAGAAAGGGGTTTCAAAATGAAAAAAAAAGGATTGATTGTTATGTTAGTTGTATCGACATTAGTCTTATTTACTTCGCCGGTGGCAGCACTAGGGGGATTATTAGAAGAGTTAAATCCGTTGGCAGAGACTAGAGTGGGGTTGATTGAAGGTTATCTAGGAGGGAGTAGTAATCAGTTAGATTTTGTTGATAATTCTGTTTCTGGTGTATATGGAGGATTGAGAAGATGGGTATTGGAAGATTTGGCAGTAGGTGGTGAGGTTGAATATTTAACTACAGATGGGTTAACAAAAGAAGATGATGAAGTTGATATTTCTCTAACTGGAGTTTTAGGTACTGCTACTATTATGATTGAAGAGAGTATAAATTTGGTTGGTTCAGTGGGTTATTATTCTGAAGATCAAGACTCCGATATTGGTTATAAGACAGGTATAGAAGCCAAATTACTCGGTAGTGATTTAAGTTTAGTAGCTCGAGGTGGTTATAGATTTTTAGAACTTGGTGATGATGATTATAGTGGTCTTGAATTTGGAGGGAATTTGATGCTTGAATTTTAGTTAGATCAAATGAGAATAAGAGTTCTGAGAATCTATTGTTTTTAAGGTTTTTAGAGATCTTTTTATTTTTGAAAAATATACTTTAATAATTTATTTGAAGCAATGAGTTATTCTGAAGTTTTTAATGTATTTTAATGTATATTAATATTAAATATGGTAATTAAGTTAAATTTATAAAGGGCTTTAGAGTTCTTTATTGAAAATATTTAATAGTATAATATGTTTCTAGGAGGGATTGAGAATGAATCAAGAAGCAGGAAAGGATTTTTTAGGAGATTATTTGCTGAAGGGGGGAGATAGTTTAATTACTATTTTATTAGCTTTGTTGATTGTTTTTGTTATATCTACTCCCGGATTTGCAGAAAATGGTGTTGCAGTTTTGGAGTTTGGTGGAGAAGGGAGTAATCAATATCGGCAAGCAGCATCCAATTACTTAACTCAGATTTTAATCGATCTGGATCGGATGGATGTTATTTCCAGAAATGAGATTGTTCGTATTTTAGATGAGCAGCGCTTTCAAATGTCCGGTTTTGTAGATGGTGATGCAGGAGGAGAAGCTGGGAATGTATTGGGAGTCGATCGAATCTTTGTAGGAAATATTGATCGGTTGACTACTAGCGGGTCCTGGAGTGATTATGATGGTGAAGCTAGAGTTACTGTTCAATTGATTGATGTAGAGACTGGAACTGTATTACAGTCTTTTCAAAGTGAAGGGAGTTCTTCATCAGAAGATAATAGAACTTCAGCAAGGAATGAAGCTTTAGAGTCAGCAATTAATGATTTAAGCAATCCAATTCGCGAGGTCTTTGCGATTACTTCTTTTGTGACTAATGTCAGTCGAGACAATGTAGATCTGCTCGGTGGAACAGAGATGGGAATTCGCTCTGGTTATCGCTATTATGTTATGCGTCAAGATGAGGCAGGATTTGATAGTAAGATTGGAATGCTCGAGATAGAACAGGTAACTGCTGATAATTCAAGAGCCAAGATATTGTGGCAAGAAGAGCCGATTGAAGAGTATGATACAGTTGAAGAGGTTCCTTATAATCGACAGAAAATGACTGCGATTGGATTTAGCCCTAGAACTTACTCTTTTGATGGTGATTCTGAAATGATACCTACTTTAGAATTTAGAGGAATTATGGAACGTGTTTTTGAATCTGAAAGGGCTGTAATTCTTTCTGGTGGTTATGATGGTGATGTAACTATGCTGGGTTTAGGTATAGAGGGAACATATGAGAAAGCTCTAACGCCAGGAGGGCTTTATCTGGTAGGTAGTGCTGGAGCTGGTTTTAATGTTGCTTGGCAATCATATGACAGTGGAAGAGCTTCTGCTTCAGGTTTTTATGGGAATCTAGGAACAGGATTAAAATATTACTCTGATTATGATCAGGGTTTTAGAATCAGAGCAGGTCTGCAGGGACAGTTAGGTTCAACTATTGATAGTTGGGAAGATACAGATTCAGGTGATAGTGTTGATGATGGTATTCATTCTGAAATTGGTTTGAGCGGAATAGGCTTTAATATTATCGCTACTATGCCGGTGGATATATTGTAATTAAGCTAAGGTATACGTTAACTTAAGCTTAATTACAATTATGGTGTGATCTGTTGCGATATGAAAAGTATCGCCTAGTATTGTGAAGACAATCTACAATAACTAAAA
>NZ_JALKBX010000083.1 GCF_023227745.1 Natroniella acetigena
TGAGAGTCTCACGTACGGTGTGAGGAGGGGGAAAAGCCAGAGATAACACCAAAGGCTTACCTATCTCTATTAATTAAGATTGATATATTTTTCCTTTCAAGTTAACTTTGTAGTAAATGCGAATATAAAAGTAAAGAAATCAAAGATTTAAATGCTAGTAAGAATATTTTGCAACAAGGTTTACAACTACAATGGGCTAATAGATAGATTACATCTACAAGGTCTATCGAACTTTTCGTAAAAACTATAAAAACTATATCCCTACAGGTTCTAAAGAGCTAGAATCCTATGTGAAAATCATAAAAATCATATCTACTGTCGGGCGGATAGGAAGTTAAGCCTTTGGAGGCTCTTTTACCACGACTAGTCTTTGACTAGGAGAGAAGTTGTAAGAACAGTTTACACTTAAGCCTGAGATTAACCGTAAAAAGGCTAGGCTCTATGAATAAGAATCCACGGTGGTTTGCCCCGTGGAGCGTCAAAGAAAAGGGCTCCTTAATAGGAGACTTTTTTTATGGTTATGGAGTTAAATTTTTAGGTTTTATTAATGATTTTTAGAAGTGAGAGAGGTGAAATAGGTGAAAAATCCTAAAGTTAATGTCGATATCAAGAAGGTGATTGCTAATGCTAAAGAAGTAGTAAACTTAGCAGCAGAAAAGGGGATAGAAGTTGTAGGGGTGACTAAATCTGTTTGTGCTAATTTAGAAGTTGCTAAAGCTTTATTAAAAGGAGGAGTAGTGGGATTAGCTGATTCTAGAATTAATAATTTATTATACTTAAGAGAAAATTTAAAATTGGAGCGAGTTCCATTAATGTTGCTTAGAACTCCAATGTTGAGTGAGGTTGAGCAGGTGGTTAAATATGTAGATGTAAGTCTTAATTCAGAATTAAAAATAGTTAAAGCATTAAATGAAGTAGCTAGGGAACAGGAGTTGCTGCACAAGGTTATTTTAATGGTAGATGTTGGTGATAGAAGAGAGGGAGTTATGCCTGATAATGTAATGAAGATAGTTGAAGAGGTACTTCAATTGACTAATATTAAGCTAGTTGGAATAGGAACAAATTTAGCCTGCTTTGGTGGGGTGTTACCTTCTGATGAAAATATGAAAGTTTTGATTGAGTTGAGAGAAAAAATAAATGAAGAGTTTGATGAAAATTTAAAGATAATTTCAGGAGGTAATAGTAGTTCTTTACCTAGATTAAAAGAGAGAGGGTTACCTCCAGAAATCAATCAGTTAAGGGTAGGAGAGACAATTTTGTTAGGGAGAAATGTGACTAATAGAGAGCCTTTTCCTAACACTTTTCAAGATTCTTTCTTGTTAGAAGCAGAGATTATTGAACTTAAAGAAAAGCCTGCTCAATCTGAAGGAAGAATAGGACAAAATGCTTTCGGTGAAAAGGAGATTAGTAGTAAAAAAGGGATTAGAAAGAGAGCTATCTTGGCTGTTGGAAGGCAAGATGTTTTTTTTAAGGGGTTAACTCCGCTGGATAAAGGGGTCAAGATAGAGAGTGCTAGTAGTGATCACTTGATAGTTGATCTAACTGGCTACCGGAAAGATACAACTATAGGTGATAGCTTGAAATTTGAACTAAATTATGCAGCATTATTAAGGGCGATGACATCTCCTTATGTAAAGGTTGATTATAATTAGAGATGAAGAATTTTAAAACGAAACTAAATTGATATAAAGTGGCACTTTGCCACTTTATATCAGTGTACAGTTTACAGTTGATATGGTTTCTATGTTTTTCACGAAAGGTCTTGATAAAGACCTTTAGGGACGGTTGACAGTTAAAACCATTAAAAACTTAAATCAAAATCACTCTAAACCTGCGAACATAAGGCATTTCAGAGGTCTTAATTTTTTAAGGTTTTGATCTTAACTGTAAACTGTTCACTGTACACTGTCAACTCAATTATGTGTCACAAAGTGACACATAATTGTAATATAGGGTTAGATGAAATCAAATTTGAGGACTGATTGTTAAGAGCAGTTCAATTGGAGGTGTTAGATGTTAGAAATAAAGCAAGGGGAAGTCGTGGATATTTTATCCAGGAAAGAAGGAATAACTAAGGTTAAGGTCAAAATTAGTAATATAGAAAAAAAAGGGATTAGTTATGATGATTTAGTGGGCCAAATTGAGGTAGGAGATAAAGTGATGTTAAATACTACCGCTACTTCTTTGCAATTAGGAACTGGTGGATATGATTTTGTTATCTGTATTTTAGATAAAGAGCAGGGCTTGACTGGAGCAGGGCATATTATGAAATTACGTTATACTCCTTATCAGATTAAGGTGAATAGTGTAGAAGAAGAGGGTAATCCTAATCATAAAATGATTAAAGAATTTGTTTCATTAAAGGGTACTCCAGTAATAGTAGGAACTTTGCATAGTATGCTACCAGCTATTACAGTAGCAATTAAAGAGAATAGACCAGAAGTTAAAGTGACATATATTATGACTGATGGAGCTGCTTTGCCACTTAAGCTTAGTCAGTTAGTTTATCAACTGAAAAGTGAGGGTTTAATTGATCATACGATTACTAGTGGGCATGCTTTTGGAGGTGAGTTAGAAGCAGTTAATATTTATTCTTCTCTAATAGCAGCTTATCAGATCAATCAAGCTGATGTGATCGTAGTAGCAATGGGGCCTGGGATTGTTGGAACAGGAACTAAATATGGTTTTAGTGGGGTTGAACAGACTGAGATATTACATGCTGTAAAGAGCTTAGGAGGGGAGCCAATTGCTGTACCTAGAGTCAGTTTCAGTGATTCGCGCAAGAGGCATTATGGCTTGAGCCATCATACAAGAACAACTTTAGGAGAGTTGACTTTAGTTGAAGCTAAAATTGGAATTCCTAAATTTAAAGATCAAAAACGACTGGAAATTATCAAAGAACAGTTGACTAAATTTAAATTAACTACTAAGCACCAAGTTGTTTATAGAGAAGGGGAAGAAATTTTAAACTATTTAGATAAGTTAGATTTTAAAGTTCAGACAATGGGTAGGAATTACCAACAAGCTCGAGAATACTTTATGACAGCAGGTGTAGCAGGATTGCTTGCTAATGAGGAACTAAGGAGGGATTAGATGAAAGATTTAATAGAGAAAACTATTAGTAGTGAGCAGATTTATCAAGGGCAGGTAGTTAACTTAAAGGTTGATCAAGTGCAATTGCCAAATGGAAACAACTCAAAGAGAGAAATTGTAAAACATAGTGGTGGAGTGGCAGTCATTCCTTATCAGGCAGGGAAAGTCACTTTAGTTGAGCAATTTAGAAAGCCAGCTGAAAAAGTAATATTGGAGCTACCAGCTGGAAAATTAGAACCAGATGAAGAGATAGAGCCATGTGCTTTGCGGGAATTAGAAGAAGAGACAGGTTATCAAGCTAGCTCATTGCAGAAATTAACTTCATTTTATACTAGCCCTGGTTTTACTGATGAGGTGATCCATTTGTTTTTAGCAACTGATTTAGAAAAATCTGAGCAGCAGACAGATCCAGATGAATTTATTAAATTAAGAGATCTTAAAATTGAGCAGGTTACTAAGATGCTTGTTGAAGGAGAGTTTGAAGATGCTAAAACAATTATTGGATTACAATATTTATTGTCTATTAGCAAGCAAAAATAAATGATAAGTTGTTAATTTTAGAATGTGAAGTATGTGATTTACGCAAAATAGTAAAGAATTCAAGCTAGAATAATTGGAGTTAAAAAAGCTAAAAATAAATTTATTATTTTGTTGGGGAGGAAAGTATGGAAGAATTTACGAATAATCAAAGACGTTTAGTTACCTTAAATGTTACGTTTAATGCTTCTGGGGCTGCTCGAGCAGCTCGTAAGGGAGATGTAGTTATGATTGTTGATCTGATTGATATGTCAACTACTGCAGAGGCCGCTTTAGATGCAGGAGCTTTAGATGTTTTCGGTGCTAGTCCTGATCATGTTAATGTCCCAGTAGTAATTAATCCAGAGAAGATTGGATATTTTGCTGGAAAAAAAGCTTTAAAATATGATACAGAGATAATAATAGTCACTGAACCAAGGCAAGCAACTGAAGAGGAAAGAAGGAAAAATATACAGTTAGCACTGACAGGAGTAAAACGTTCAGGAGCCCAGGTAGATAATATTTTAGCAAATATAGGATGTGAAGTAACTACTTTAGCTGAATTTAAAGATAAGATTGTCTTATTAATCACTGAATGTGGTGGGGTTGCTTTTGATACAGCTTATAATCATGGTGCCCCTAGAGTTATTACAGGGACTGTAGCTAGAACAATGGATAAAAAAGGGATTAAACCTGCCAAAGATTCAGCTAAACGAGCAATTAAGTTAGCTAAGAAGTATAATACAGGAATTACTTTAGTTGCTGCTAGCTCTAATTCGTATGAGGATGTTTTGGCAGCTGAACATATAGCTAAACTAATAATTGAAGCAGGTTTTTTACAAGTGTAATAAAGTTATTTCTAGCTGACATATTAATTTATAAAAGACTTTATGATTGGCTAGGAGGAAATTAATGATTAACTATAGATATTTAAAGAGAAAAATAGCTCTTTTTTTAGAAAAGAACCTGTTACTTTTATTTTTTATTATAGTTTTTTTTGTAATTGGGATTGTATTTGGAACGCTTGCTGTTAGAACTTTAGATTATGCTCAAAAAAAAGAGTTGGTTGAATATTTAGGAGAATTTATTGTTGAAATTAATCAATTAATGAGAGCGAATAAGCAACTAGTAGCTCAAAATATTATTATCTCTAATTTGAGGTTTACATTTTTATTTTGGCTATTAGGATTAACTATGCTTGGTGCGATATTAATCCCATTTATAATTTTTTTGCGCGGATTTATTATTGGATTTACGGTTGGGTTTTTGCTAGATCAGATGTTTTTACGAGGAATTATATTATCAATAATTTCTGTTTTACCACAAAACATAATATTTTTGCCTAGTTTGCTTTTAGGAGCTTTGGTCAGTATTAGTTTTGCTTTAACTTTAGGCAAAGGAATCTTGATGGGAAGTAGATATAAATTTCGCTTATTAATAACTAATTATTCAATTGTAATGTTAATGATAGGAATTTTACTAGTTATGGCTGGACTTGTAGAAGCTTATATAACACCAATTTTGATTAGAACTATTGCTAATTATATAATTTAAAAATAATATGTCTTTATTCTGAAAATTTACTTATTAATCTTTCTAAAAAGAAGGGATTTGAGTAGAATACTAGAAGTTATATAAAGGTCTGACGTCTAACGAAAGATTTTATTTTAGCATTAGACATTTATAAGGAGGTACTAAAATGAGTAATATTAAAAGAATAAATTTAATTGTACTAGATAGTGTAGGAGTAGGAGCTTTACCAGATGCTAAAAAGTTTGGTGATCAAGGAGTTGCTACATTACCAAACTTGGCCAAAGAGGTTAGAGGGGTTAATTTACCTAATTTAAAACAGTTTGGTTTAGGTAATATTGTAGAAATTGAGGGAGTAGAACCAGAAGAAAATCCTCAAGCTGCTTTTGGTAAGATGGCAGAGTTATCAAACGGAAAAGATACAACGACTGGGCATTGGGAAATAGCAGGTTTGTTGTCATCCGATCCGTTTCCGACTTATCCAGATGGTTTTCCTGAAGAAGTAATGGATCAATTTCACAAAGCGATTGGAAGAGGGAGTTTAGGAAATAAACCTGCATCAGGAACTGTAATTATTGAAGAGTTGGGAGCAGAACATTTAGAGACTGGGAAGCCAATCGTTTATACATCGGCTGATAGCGTTTTTCAGATTGCTGCTCATGAAGATATAATTTCGATTGAAGAACTCTATGACATGTGCCAGAAAGCAAGGGGGATTTTAACAGGCGAGCATGCAGTAGCAAGGGTTATTGCTAGACCTTTTATTGGGGAGCTAGGAGATTTTACTAGAACTTGTCGCCGGAAGGATTACTCACTACAACCTCCAGCCAAGACGGTATTAGATTATCTTAAGGAAGCTGATAAAGAGGTGATGGCTGTAGGAAAGATCGATAATATTTTTGCCGATCAGGGAATTACTCAAGCTGTCCATACAGATAATAATATGGATGGAGTTGATAAGACGCTAAAATATTTACAGGGAAGCGATCAAGAAGGATTAATTTTTGTTAATTTGGTTGATTTCGATCAAAAATATGGTCACCGCAGAGATGCCAACGGTTATGCTCAGGCATTACAAGAGTTTGATCAAAGATTACCTGAATTGATCTCTGCTTTAAATGAAGATGATTTATTAATTTTGACTGCTGATCATGGCTGTGATCCAACTCATAAGGGAAGCGATCATACTAGAGAGTACGTTCCATTGTTAGTTTATGGTGAGCAGGTGAAAGCTGGAGTTGATTTAGGAACTAGAGAGACTTTTAGTGATATTGCAGCGACCATCTCTGATATTTTTGGGATTGAGAAGACTGATAATGGGGTTAGTTTTAAGGATGAAATTCTTTAATTACTGTATGGATAACATACGCGTTAACTTAAGATAATTTTTGATATTATAGGGGCTTCTTTATTACAATTATGGTGTGATCTGTTGCGATATGAAAAGTATCGCCTAGTATTGTGAAGACAATCTACAATAACT
>NZ_JALKBX010000084.1 GCF_023227745.1 Natroniella acetigena
TTAGAAGCTCAGAAAAAATCTTTCAGAACGAGAAATCTCCCTCATGGTTCTAGGCAAAAGTTACACATAATTGTAATAAAGCTTCACTTAGAACATTTATAACACCAGAAATTGTCTTAAGTTGACGCGGATGATTTATAATTATCCTTTTAATTGTAAATTGTTCATTGTCAATTGTAAATTATTTTTTATTATCTAATATTTTCCACAGTTCTGGTTGAGCCTTCTTTAATGATAAGGGTTTAAAACCATGATTGACAAACGGATGAACCGTACTACCTGTTGTTAATAACTTCTCATCTTCAGCTCGGACGATTTTGTAATTAAAAGTAATTTTAGTCCGTTTAAGCTCTTCTACTTCCGTATAGATATCAACTAAGTCATCATAACGGGCTGGAGCATGATAATTACAATGTGACTCTACTACTGGTAAGACTATCCCTCGCTCCTCTATCTCTTTATAACTAACTCCTAAGTGGCGTAATAGTTCAGTCCTTCCTATCTCAAACCAATGTAAGTAATTGGCATAATAAACTACCCCCATCCTATCTGTTTGTTGATAGGTAACTCTAATTTGATAACTAAATTCCATTCCCCTGCCTCCTAACCAAAAAATTTACTGAGCAGCAGGGGCCAAAGCCCCTACCAATCAATAATCAAACTCATCTAATAATCCATTTAATTGTTGATTTAATTCGATTGAAGCCTCTTCATAACCATTAAAACCCTCTTCCTCAACTGCTGAAGTAGTAGCACAAGAAGTACAACGAACAGTTAAATAATCAGAATTAAGCCCCACCACCTCATGTAATGTATCTTCATAACAGATTGGGCAATTATATAATCTTAAATCCATTCTGATCACTCCCTTCTTTTATAGCTTGCACAATTTTGAAAGGAGTATTCAGAGTTTAAGAACCACTAATTGCTAACTCTTTAACCCTAAAGGTAGGAGTAGCAAATGAACCGATCAGAGGATTGAACTTAAGATCATTTCCTAAGTGATCGATATCCTTTAAGAAATCAATTAAATTACCAGCTATCGTGATCTCACTGACAGCTCCTTTAATCTCTCCACCTTCAATCCACTGCCCTGTTGCTCCTACAGAAAAATCACCTGAAATTGGGTTGGCCCCTCCAGTTACCAAACCAGAGACTTTATGAACATAAAAACCATTCTCTACCCCACTAATAATATCTGCAGGATCTTGATCCCCTGGTGCTAAATAGAAATTACTAGGTGATACACCAGGAATCCCTCGATAAGAACCCCGTTCAGCATTCCCAGTAGATTTGACTCCATCTTTATTAGCAGTATAAGTATCATAGAGATAATTTGTTAAGACCCCATCTTTGATAATATCAGTTGGGATTGAAGGAACCCCTTCACTATCAAAAGGAGCAGTTGCTAATCCTTCTTCTAATAAACCATTATCGATAATATTGACATTTTCAGCTGCTACAGTCTGATCTAACTTATCAGCAAATAGAGAGCGCCCCTTTTGTACTGCTTCTGCTGTCAACGCTTGGGATAAGACAGACATAAACATACTTCCAACCTTAGGAGTAAAGACAACCGGTGCTTTTTGAGATTCGACTTGTTTAGCTCCTAACAATTCAATCGCATTTTGAGCAGCTTCTTCTCCCGTAGCAGTCGGTGTTAACTCCGTCAGTGAACGTCCATATGATAGAGCTATCCCCGTCTGCTGATCATCATCTTGGCTGGCCTTAACATATAAGTAAGCATAACAATTATTGGTCTTATAACTTTCATGAAGTCCATTTGAATTAGCAATCGTAACTTTCGTAATATAATCACCATAATTAGTACTTAAGACAGCATCAATCTGATCACCATAATTTAGAGCTGCTTCTTCCATCTCTAATGCTATTGCAATCTTATCCTCAATCTCACTCTTCTCTAAAGCTGAATCATAGAGTTCAAGCTGCTGATACTGATAATTTTCTGCTGGTAAGGTACGATACTGATCTACAGTAGCTACTTCAGCATTGGCAATTGCTTCTTGAATAACTTCTTCCAACGCATCTTGATTAAAATTAGCAGTATAAGCAAATCCCATCTTATTATCAACAAAGATCCTAATCCCTAATCCTTTAGCATGAGCTGCCTCTAAGGACTCTACCTCTCCTTGATAGACTTCAAGATCATTAGTAGTTGACGTCTCATAATACAACTCAACATCCTCTGCTCCAAGTTGTTGGGCTTTAGTAATTAGTTCTTTCAAATCAAGGCTCATCTTACTCTCCCTTCCTTTCTGTACCACCAACAGTGATTTCATCAACTAACAATGTCGGTTGACCAACTGCTGCTGGAATACTTTGACCTGCCTTACCACACATTCCAGGGGCCAACTTAAGATCATTACCGACCATCGAAATTTTCTGTAAGACATCTATTCCTCTACCGATCAGAGTAGCTCCTCTAACAGGTTCAGCTAGCTGACCATTTTTAATTAAGTATCCTTCAGCAACGGTAAAGACAAACTCTCCAGTAGCTGTCTCTACCTGTCCACCACTCAATTTTTTAGCATATAGTCCATCATCGACAGCAGCTATAATATCCTCTGGTTCAGAGTCACCTGCTTCAATAAAGGTATTACTCATCCGTGGGACTGGTAATGATTGATAAGAGTCCCTTCTTCCATTACCCGTTGAAGCTCGCTGATGCTTACGAGCAGTCTTTAAATCATACATATAATCCTTTAAAATCCCATCTTCAATCAATACTGTCCGGTCAGCCTGTTGACCCTCATCATCGATCCCAAAAGAGCCCCAGCCATTCTTGATCGTTGCATCATCAACAGCAGTTACCACTTTAGAAGCAACTTGTTTGCCAACTTGACCAGCAAAGACGGAAGAGTTCTTTTGAACCAGATCGGCCTCTAAGCCATGACCACATGCCTCATGGAATAAGACCCCACCAAAACCATGATTGATTACTACTGGCATCTTACCAGAAGGAGCTGACTTGGCTCCAAGCATTGTTACCGCTTGTCTAGCTGCTTCCTCACCCAACTTCTGTGGTGGATATTGATCGAATAATTCAAATCCAACTTGTAAACCAGGACCTTCACTACCAGTCTGAATCTTCTCCCCGTCACTGGCAATAGCCTTAACTCTCATCCTAGTATGAACCCGTTCATCTTCAACATATAAGCCATCAGAATTGGCAATCATAATCTGCTGAGTATTATCAGCATAACTGATTATAACCTGCCTAATACTATCATCATAATCTAAAGCAACTTGATTTGCCTCCTTCATTAACTCTACCTTCTTCTTTTTAGCAATCTCTTCAGGTCTGATCTGAACTGGATGGACTTGATTAATAATCCCTTTTCTCAAATCTGTAATTTCTACTTTATTTTGACCTTGGCTTGCTGCTCCAGCAACCTTAGCAGTCTGTAATAAAGCCTCTTTCGATAGATCATCTGTATAAGCATAAGAAACCTTATCACCACTTAAGACCCTAATCCCAACTCCCAGATCATAACCTGTCTTAACCCGTTCTAATTTAGAGTTTTCCAATACTAAAGAATTACTTTTAGCATTTTCAAAGAAGACTTCAGCAAAATCACCGCCTCCTTCTAAAGCAACCTGTAATAATTGCCTGATCAACTTAGTTGATAACATCACTTTCTCCCCTTCCAGAAAAGCAATTAATAATTAATAAATAATCATGAATAATTAAAACCCTTAAAAACAAAACTTCTAAATTTTTGAACTTTAATTGTAAATTATCAATTATCAATTGTCAATTCACTCATGTCTTTCCAATTATCTCCTACCTTGGAATCAACCTCTAAATCGACAGCAAGTTCGACAACAGAAACCATCTTATCTGTTACTAATCTATTTACTGCCTCTATTTCAGATTCAGTCACCTCTACAACCAATTCATCATGCACCTGAAGTAGTACCTTAGCATCAAAACTTTTCTCTTTTAAAGCCTTATTTACTTCAATCATGGCCAACTTCATAATATCGGCTGCAGTTCCTTGAATTGGAGTATTGATCGCCATTCTTTCTGCAAAACTACGCTGATGATAATTATTACTATTTATCTGTGGTAAGTAACGTTTTCGATCAAAGAGTGTCGTGACATAACCTTCCTCTTTAGCTTGTGCAATTGTATTATCAATATACTCCTTAACCTTTGGGTAACGTACAAAATAAAGCTCAATATACTCCTTAGCTTCTTGGTTAGTGATATTAAGCCGCTTAGCTAATCCCCAATCACTGATCCCATAGGCAATTCCAAAGTTGACCGCTTTAGCTTTACGCCGTTCTTCCTGACCAACTTCATCTAGGGCCAACTCAAAGATCTCACTGGCAGTCTTAGTATGAATATCCAACCCCTGCTGATAAGCCTCCTTTAACCCTTCATCTTGGGAGATATGGGCCAACACCCTCAACTCTACCTGAGAATAATCAGCAGCTAATAATTTCTTGCCTTCTTCTGCGACAAAGACTTGCCGAATCTCACGACCTTCCTCAGTTCTGATCGGGATATTTTGCAGATTAGGTTCTGCACTGCTCAACCGTCCAGTAGCAGTCACCAATTGATTGAAGGTAGTATGGATCCTTCCCGTCTGCTGGTTGATATAATCACTTAATGGATCAACATAAGTCGACTTTAACTTAGTATAGGTTCGGTATTCAGAGATCAGCGGGATAATATCATGTTGGCCCTTCAGCTTCTCTAACACACTAGCACTGGTCGAATAACCTGTCTTCGTCCTTTTAATTACAGGTAAGCCCAACTTCTCAAATAAAATAACCCCTAATTGCTTAGGAGAATTGAGGTTAAACTCCTCCCCAGCCAACTGATAAGCTCGCTCTTCTAAATCAGCAATCTTCTCAGCTAACTTAGTCGATAATCGCTCCAACTCTGAAGAGCTGACCTTAATCCCTGTCAACTCCAATTGGGCCAACATACTGACCAATGGCAATTCAATCTCTGTAAATAATGACAACAGTTCATTATCTTCTAATTTAGGTAATAACTCCTCTTCTAAATCAAATAATAAGCTAGTCTGTAAGACTAATAACTCCTCTTCCGCCCCATCTTCAATCTCTCGCTGCAGATGGCTTACTACTAACTCTGCAAAGCCTTTCTCTTTTTCACTAGGCTTTAATAAGTAATCAGCTACTAATGGCTCAAAGCTAAGTTCTTTAACTTCAATCCCCTGTTGCAATAAATATCTGATCTGCTCTTTGGCCCCTACCATTAAAACTTTCTTGTTTGTGAAAATATCTTCTAACCAATCCACTAACTTATCTATAGTCAGATTACAATAATAACCCTGTTCTGAGGTTACCACTGCAACACCTGCTAACTCTTGCTCTAGCTTTGGCCCGCTCAAATCCAAGGTGATAGCCACCTGTTCAGTTAATTCTAATTCTTCTAACCCTTCTTGACTCTCGATTAATTGATAATCAGTCACTTCTAATTTCTGATGACCACCTATCTGAGAGATCAAACTACTAAACTCCAACTCCATAAACAGATCGTAAACTTGTTGGTTCTTATAGTCTGACAAAACCAGCTCAGAAAAATCAACCTCTAGAGGGACATCTACCTTTATTTCTGCTAGCTTCTTGCTGAGCTTGGCCCTATCTGCTTGCTCTCTTAAGGTAGCTTTCCTCTTTTTACCCCCTACTCGATCTATATTAGCCAAGACATTCTCTAAAGAACCAAACTCTTTTAATAATTTCGTAGAAGTTTTTTTACCAATCCCATCGACACCAGGAATATTATCAGAATTATCACCCATTAATCCCTTCTTATCGATTAACTGAAGTGGCTCTAACTCATATTCTTCTCTAAACTTTTCTAGATCATAATCAATAATGTCACTAATACCTCGTTTATTATACATCACCGTAATATTATCAGTAATTAATTGTAAATTATCCCGATCACCAGTTACAATTGTAACCTGATAGCCTTCCTCTTCTGCTCGCTGGGCCAAAGTCCCGATTAGATCATCTGCTTCATAGCCTTCCTTTTCAAAGATCGGTACTTCTAATACCTCTAAAACTTCTTTAACTATCCCAAATTGAGGCTTCAACTCATCAGGTGTCTCTTTACGATTTCCTTTATAATCTTCATATTCCTGATGGCGAAATGTAGGGGCTGCTAAATCAAAAGCAACTCCTAACAGATCCGGCTCCCTCTCTTCTAATAAACTGAATAACATCCTAGTAAAACCAAAGACAGCATTAGTCACTGTCCCATCAGACTTGGTCAAAGTAGTAGGTAAAGCATAAAACGCACGATACATTAAACTATTTCCATCTAATAAATATAACTCTTGTTCTTTCAATTATTGTAACCTGGTTATAAAAAACTGTTCAAAACTATATAAAATTAATTATAACCAGGTTTCACCTCCCTACCTTTTGTTTTTTATCCAAAATATTAATTTAAGCAAACATCAACCCTTTTGGTCTATCTAATAATTTTAAATTTCTAAAACCAT
>NZ_JALKBX010000085.1 GCF_023227745.1 Natroniella acetigena
AAGTGCCTAAGTGGCTATATGCCTATCTTAGGAGGGCTGATGGCACAGCCTAAAGTTTGCGTCATACTTGCCTACCACAAATGGACTGGCATTTAATCAGCAGACAACCTCGCAAGTTCCTTTAAGGAATCCCCGTTCGGATATTGTTTTTATGAGTTTCACGAAGAGTCCATTAGGACTCGTAGGTGACGATAGGAACGGGCGGGGAGGATGTCAATAATTTAACTGAATTAATTGAGGTATTATCTGATTGTAGTCAAGAGTTATCTGCTTCAGCTCAGACAGGTAATTCAATTACCGAAAATACTGCAGATAATGTAACTGAAATGGCAGCCAGTATTCAGCAGATTTCAGCGAGTAGTCAACAGGTGAGTGGTTTGGCCCAGCAAGCAGCAGCACAGACTGAGCTGGGAAGTGATAATTTGTCTACAGCTATTATGCAGATGGAAAAGATCAATAGTTCAATAGAAGAGGGAGTAACTTTGATTAATCAATTGAATATTGACGCTCCACGGGGCAAGCCCAACGTAGATTCCTCATTCCTAGAAACAAGCCTATTGTCAACCTAATATCAATTATTAGATTTGGTAGGTCTTACAGTTTCTCCAGAGGCTTAGAATCCCGTACGCCCTACGGTACTGACGATTAAGGATTTCTGATACCTTGAATATTTTACGCAACAGAGGAGCTTGGTTTTCGCTTCAATTCCTGTTGCAACTCCATATATTCAGTTGTTAGATTTACCTTAACTTATTTTTAGTATATCATATTTCTGAAATAATATCGAATTATTTTAGAAATATCGGCATTCATCCAGAGGGCAAGCCCATCTGGTCTTCTGCCGATAAATCCTATAACTCTGCAGAAATAGAAGAAATTGTTAATTTTATTACTAATATAGCAGAACAAACTAATTTGTTGGCTTTGGATGCTAGTATTGAAGCAGCAAGAGCAGGTGAAGCTGGACAGGGATTTGCAGTTGTAGCTGATGAAATTAGGGCTTTAGCAGATAATACAAATCAAGCTACAGATAAGATTGCCAATTTAATTAAAGAGATTTTAGATAAATCAGAATCAAGTTTGCAAGCTGTACTTGAGATTGAACAGAAAGCAGAGGTAGGTAAAGATATAATTGAAGAGGCAGGAGAATCTTTTGAGGAGATTAAGGAGAATACAGATGATATTAGTCAAATTTCACGAGATTTAATGGAGTCTTCACAGAGGTTATCTGAAATGGTAGAGCAGATAGAGGTTTCTATAGCAGGTTTTAATGTTTAAGGAAAAGCCGAGCCGTAATGGTTCGGCTTTTTTTGTGGGTTTATTACAATATTGTGGCACTTTGCCACTAAATATCAATTAAATGTAATTTTTTACTTGGCTGTAGCGGGAATGAAAGTATCATGATATGTTAATTATATAATAGAATTCCGAATTGAATTGAAAATAAATGGTATTTTAACTTGACAAAGCTGAGTGCAAGGTTTATAATTAACATATACTTAACATAAAGATGACATGAAACAGAATGGAGGGATTTAAATGTGTACTGCACTGGGAGAGCTAAGAAGACCTAAAATGGAGTATAAGGATAGAGAATACATGAACCTTAAAGAGGTTGCTATTTTGGTGGGTAGACCTTTAATTGTATTAGAAAATAGAGTTAAAACTGGAAAGTTAGCAGCGAAGAAGATTAAGGGTGAGTGGTATATGCCTAAAAAAGAGTATAAGAAGTTGACATCATATGCAATGCTTAATCAGGGGAGATATTATAGAGCGACCTGAATTAAGAATAGTTGCGAGAACAGGCAAGCTGGAAGAGGGCTGGAAGGAGGGGGTATGGTGGCTGGAGATAATCCCGAGACTTCAATCTATTCTATTGGAGTTACTAAAAAGAGGGTTGGATTAACAGCTCGGCGGATTCGTTATTATGAAAAAGCTGGTTTGATTGAGCCTGAACGGACTAAAGGGAACCAAAGACTTTATTCACAAAATGATATTGAAAGATTAAAAAAGATCAAAGGGCTGTTGGAGCAAGGGTTGAACCTTGCTGGAGTTAAGAGGAAGTTGAATAGCGAGTGACTTCTACGTAAACTAAATGTTAAGATTGTAGATTTTTTCATTTTTTCTTGACAAACTAAGATTAAAGGGTTATAATTAACACAAAGTTAACATAAAACTTACATGAAAATAATTTTGAGGAGGAATAAAAATGAGTCAATTATGTAAAGAAGATGTATTACAACAAGCAGAGGAGTTAGATGTTAAGTTCATTAGGTTGCAGTTTACGGATATTTTAGGAGTGATTAAGAATGTGGCGATTACAGTAGAGCAGTTGGAGGAAGCTTTGGATGGGCAGATAATGTTTGATGGTTCATCAATTGATGGTTTCACTCGAATTCAAGAATCTGATATGTATCTAAAGCCTGATTATGATACTTTTACTATTTTTCCGTGGAGGCCAAAAGCTGGTGGGACAGTTGCTAGATTGATTTGTGATGTCTATACTCCAGATGGAGAGCCGTTTGTTGGTGGGCCAAGAAATGTATTGCAGAAAGCATTAGAAGAAGCAGCAGAGATGGGTTATGAGATGTACGTTGGCCCGGAGCCAGAATTCTTTTTATTTGAAAAGGATGAACAAGGAAACCCAACTACAGTTACAAATGATCAAGGTGGTTACTTCGATTTAGGGCCAGCTGATACAGGGCAGGATGCTCGGCGAGATATTGTATTAGCTCTAGAAAAGATGGGTTTTGAAATGGAAGCTTCACACCATGAAGTAGCTCCTGGTCAGCATGAGATTGACTTTAAGTATTCTGATGCATTAACGACAGCAGATAACATTGCTACATTTAGATTTGTTACTAAGGCGATTGCTAATGAGCATGGATTACATGCTACTTTTATGCCGAAACCAATCTTTGGGGAAAATGGTTCGGGAATGCATATGAATCAGTCATTATTCAAAGATGGGGAGAATGTATTTTATGACCCAGATGATGAGTTGGGATTAAGTCAAACAGCTTACTATTATATTGGTGGATTATTAAAGCATGCTAAAGCAATTACTCCTATAACTAATCCAACAGTTAATTCTTATAAGAGGTTAGTACCAGGTTATGAAGCTCCAGTTTATTTGGCTTGGTCAGCATCTAATCGGAGTGCTTTAATTAGAATTCCTGCTGCTCGAGGAGCTGGAACTAGAGTAGAGATGAGAAACCCTGATCCTTCTGCTAATCCTTACTTAGCAACTGCTGTAATGTTAAAAGCTGGATTGGATGGAATTAAGAATAAGATTGAACCACCTAAAGAGATAGTAGAGAATATCTTTGCTATGGAAGCAGGGGAAAAGGAAGAAGCAGGAATTGAAAGTTTACCAGGTAATATTAATGAAGCAGTTCAAGAGTTATTAGCAAATGAATTGATGCAAGATGCATTAGGGGAGCATGTACTAGAACATTTTGTTGAAGCTAAGCAAATAGAGTGGGATATTTATCGAACTCAGGTTCATCAGTGGGAATTAGATGAATATTTGAAAGTTTACTAATTGATAGAGAGTGATAATATGTTAAGTAAAGATTATGAATTAATAGTAGAGAATTTAGTAAGTTGGATTAAAAAGAAAGTACAAGAAGCTGATTGTAAAGGTGCAGTAGTAGGACTATCAGGAGGAATAGATTCTTCGGTAACTGCTGTATTAGCTAAGAAAGCATTTTCTGATAGGATGTTAGGTGTGATTATGCCTTGTGTTAGTAATTTTCAAGATCAGAAAGATGCTCAATTAGTAGCAGAGCAGTTCGGGATAGAGACAGAAATAATTGATTTAACTGAAACCTATGAAAAGTTAATAGTAAAGTTAGATGCCAAGCATGATAGTAAGTTAGCTTTAGCTAATATTAAACCTCGCTTGCGAATGACTACATTATATTATTATGCTAATTTAAGAAATAGTCTAGTCGTGGGGACAGATAATCGCAGTGAGTTGAAATTAGGCTATTTTACTAAGTATGGTGATGGGGGCATTGATTTGGCTCCTTTGGGTAATTTGGTTAAGACTGAAGTTAAAGAGGTGGCGAAGATATTAGGAATCCCTGAGCAGATTATAAGTAAGCCACCTTCAGCTGGTTTATGGGCCAACCAGACAGATGAAGCTGAGTTAGGGTTGAGTTATGAAGAGATAGATCGTTATATCTTAACGGGGGAAGCTGATGAGAAGGTGCAACAAGTAGTAGAGCAGTTAGCAGCTAAGAATGAACATAAGTTGCAGCTACCTCCGATTCCTGAGTTTTAAATAGAGTTATTTACTTGAAAAGTAAAAGCTTATTACAATTATGTGTCACTTCCAGTGACACATAATTGAGTTGACAGTGTACGGTTTACAGTTTACAGTTAAGATCAAAACCTTAAAAAATTAAGACCTTTGAAATGCCTTATGTTGGCAGGTTTATAGTGATTTTGATTTAAGTTTTTAATGGTTTTAACTGTCAACCGTCAACTGTAAACTGTACACTGATATATAGTGGCAAAGTGCCACTATATATCAATTAAACTTAAGCTATTATTTATAAGTAAATAAGTATAGAGGAGTGGAGAAGATGAGAAGAAATTTACTTGTTTTAAGTTTGGTGGCGGTGGCAATGGCATTCAGTTCTACAGCTTTGGCGGCTGAGGTAACTGCTAAGAGTAATGCAGTAGCAATTAATACTATTTGGGTCTTATTAGCTGCATTTTTAGTCTTCTTTATGCAGGCAGGTTTTGCAATGGTAGAGGCTGGTTTTACTCGGGCCAAGAATGCAGGGAACATTATTATGAAGAATTTAATGGATTTTTCTGTAGGTTCTTTGATTTATTGGGCAGTTGGTTTTGCTTTTATGTTTGGAGCAGGTAATCAATTTATTGGGTTAGATGGTTTCTTTTTAAGTGGAGGATTTGAACATTTAGGGTTGGATATACCGATTAGTGCTTTTTGGATCTTTCAAGCTGTCTTTGCAGCAACAGCAGCTACTATTGTTTCAGGAGCAATGGCTGAGCGAACTAAGTATAGTGGCTATTTAGCTTATAGTATAGTAATTACTGGAGTTATTTATCCTGTTGTTGGTCATTGGATCTGGGGTGGTGGCTGGTTAGAAGGAATGGGTATGATTGATTTTGCTGGTTCGACAGTTGTTCACTCAGTAGGTGGTTGGGCAGCATTAGCAGGAGCTATTGTTTTAGGGCCAAGAATTGGGAAATATAATGAAGATGGTTCAATCAATGCTATGCCAGGCCATAATTTATTGATGGCAGCTTTAGGAGTCTTTATTCTCTGGTTTGGTTGGTTTGGCTTCAATCCAGGTAGTAGTTTAGCGGGGATTGATTTAAGTATTGCTGAGATTGCAGTAACAACTAATTTAGCAGCAGCAGCAGGAGCGACTTTAGCAATGATTGTCAGTTGGATTAAGTATGGTAATGCAGATGTCAGTATGACCTTAAATGGTGCTTTAGCTGGTTTGGTTGGAATTACAGCTGGAACTGCTGATGTAAGTAATGTTGGAGCAGTAATTATTGGAGTGTTAGCTGGAATAATTGTGATTTATGCTGTAGAAGTGATTGACCAGCTTCATGTAGATGATCCTGTAGGAGCAATTGCAGTACATGGTATTTGTGGAGCTTTTGGAACTTTAGCAGTTGGTTTTTTAGCACTAGAGGGTGGATTATTGTATGGTGGTGGAATTGACTTATTAGTTGTGCAAGGAATAGGAGTACTTAGTGTAGCAGCATGGACCTTTACGACAGCTTATGTTTTGTTCAAAGTAATAGATGCTGTAATTGGTCTTCGTGTCTCCCCTGAAGAAGAGAAAGCAGGTTTAGACTTGACAGAACATGATTCGATTTCCTATCCTGATTTTGTCTCACCACATTGGAAGACTGTTGAAGTAAATAAAACAGAATAAGAAAGGGGAGTTAGCTGATGAAGAAGATAGAATGTATCATTAGACCAGAAAAATTAGAGGAGTTGATCCGAGCACTTGAGGAGTTAGGGATCAATGGATTAAACCTCACTCAAATTACAGGTTATGGAGAGCAAAAAGGGGCTACTAAGGTCTATCGTGGAGTAAAGTATGAGGTTAAGTTAAAAGAGAAGATAAAGATAGAGATAGTTATTTCAAAAGAAGAGGTCAAGGATTTAATAGATGTCATCGTTAACACAGCGAGGACAGGGGAAGTTGGAGATGGTAAGATCTTCATTTCTGAGGTTGAAGAAGCAATTAGAATTAGAACTGGTGAAAGAGGTCAGGATGCGGTTTAATATTATGATTATCTAACTTCAAAATTGAACTTAATTACAATTATGTGTAACTTTTGCTTAGAACCATGAGGGAGATTTCTCGTTCTGAAAGATTTTTTCTGAGCTT
>NZ_JALKBX010000086.1 GCF_023227745.1 Natroniella acetigena
ATTAATAGAATATCAAATTAGTTCTCAGTTGTCAAGAACTTTTTTAAATCTTTTTTTGTTGCCAATCTTTTTTCGCGACAACATTGAGTAGTATATCACTCTACTTCTAACTTGTCAAGAAAAGATTAAATTTCTATATTTCTTGCAAGCGACAATTAATAGAATAACATCTGTAAACTATAATGTCAAGAGATTTTTAAAATTAAACTTAGAATCTAAATTACTACATTATACATAAAGTAATATCATCTGCTTCAAATTAATACATGGTTTACTAATCATCTTATTTTTTACTGATATATAGCTTAACTTCAATTTACAATGTACAAAATTGGCAATTGACAATTAAAACCCTTAAATCTTATAATCAAAATCACCAAAGCTTATTACCACAAGGTTTTTCAAAGAACTTAAGCCTTTAAGAACTTGATCTTTAATTGTCAATTGTAAATCTATTTTGTAATAAAGCTTCACTTCGAACATCTACATTTCCAAAAACTTGCTTAAATTAACGCGTATGAAAGTAATATTTAAATTACATAACATTATTATATTAAGAATATCATACTTATCATATCTTAATCCTTTTTATCAATTACACACAACTGAGGTTCCCCCATTAGATTAGACACATAGTTTAGACGTTTTTCTCTCGTTTTCGTACTCTTCTGGACTTTTATAATCTAAGGTTGAATGTAAGCGATTTCTATTATAGAAAATCTCAATATATTTAAATATATCCTGTTTCGCCTGACTTCTAGTTTGGTATTTATTGTGATAAACTAGTTCTGTCTTTAGTGTACCAAAAAAACTTTCTGCTACTGCATTATCCCAACAGTTACCTTTACGACTCATTGATGATTTGAACTTGTTCTGCCAAAGTAATTTTTGAAAATCATGGCTTGCATACTGGCTGCCCTGATCTGAATGTACTATTAGGCCTTTCTCAGGACTACGCCTTTTTATGGCCATATTAAGAGCATCTATAACTAAATTCTTAGTCATTCTCTTTTGCATTGACCAGCCAACTATTTTACGAGAATAAAGGTCTATCATGACTGCTAAATACAACCAACCTTCTTTGGTAGATATATATGTAATGTCTGAAACCCAGACTTTATTTTTTTCAGTCACATCAAACTTACGATCTAAAAGGTTTTCTTTAATTGGCAAATTATGATTAGAATCAGTAGTAACTCTGAATTTTCGTTTCTATATTGCTTTTAATCCCAGTACTCTCATTAATCGTTCTACTCGCTTTCTATTGCACTTGAATCCTTCTTTTTTAAGCTGTTTATAAATACGTGGACTACCATAGCTTCCTCCACTTTCGGAGTATATTTGAGCTATTCTTAATTTTAATTTATAGTTTTCTTGTTTTCTTTTACTTGGTTTACGATTTAACCAACTGTAATATCCAGATCGGGAGACACCTAGTACCTGACACATTCTCGTTATAGGAAATTCATTGCGGTGCTCCCGAATGAAACCATATTTCATCTTGGTTTCTTTGAGAATATGCCGACTGCTTTTTTTAATATATCACGTTCTTGTTTAGCAATACGTAATTCCTCTTTTAACTTTTTGATTTCTTCCTGTTCAGGTGAAAGTTTTTGTTTACCTTGACCGGGAAAAGCTAGATCATTATTATCTCTATACTCTTTACGCCATCTAATTAAGTTATGGTAGCTAAGTCCTAAATCTTCAGCTATTTCTTTGCAGGTTTTTTCTGAATTGAAACTTAATTCAACAGTTTCACGTTTGAATTGTTCACTATAAGTTCTTCTGTCATCGTCCATTTGAAATCCCCCTTGAAGTAATTATATTATATATCTTAACTTACTGTCTAGCAAACAGGGGGAAGTTCACAACCTTTTAAGGAACCAAAGATAATTATAAGCAAAAAAACACCTCTTTAGGTGTTTTTTTAACTACATATTTCAATTTCCGAAATTCCCCTTAAAATAAACCAACCCTAACATAACTAAAGTTCCTACTACTGTCATTGCTGGATAAGCCCTAATAAATGGTTTATGTATTTTAACTCTAAAGTAGGACAAGACAAAAGGTACAGTCAAAACTTTGATTATATTAAATAATACAACAGCTATTATTACTTTTAATTTTTTCATATTTACTCCCTCTTAAAATTATAACTTTGTTTAAAGATTACCATGATAATGTCACCATGTCAATAGCAACTACTGTTAAATCTCTTTAGTTTTAAAAGTAATTAAGTCTTACTAGTTAATTCTTCAAAATCAATCTTTGAATTGAAATTAATGGTAAAGGCAAACCTAATAAGGAAGTTAAAAACATGACTAATATCTCTCCAATATTACATGATAAAATGTAACGAATAAACTTACGAATATTATCATAAATTGCTCTTCCTTCTTCTATTGCTGCTACAAAGGTAAGTGTGTACACTAGTACTATTCAAAAGAAGCTTGGAACAGAAGAGACAAGCTTTCCTTACAAGAGAACTCTCAAAGCACTATGTAATTTTTTTTCTGAACAACTAGAATAAATTCCTTTACATTATATAATAAAAACTGACCAGTTTTACTTAGCTAATAGCTGGTCAGTTATAACAATAATCTAAACTATCTCAACTTCTGATATATTTCTCTTTTCTGTAGAAAAGTTAATCCCAATTAAAACTATATCTTTTTCTTTTATTATATACTTATCCTTATAATTCCTCTTTTTTATCTGATTAATAGCATCATCAGCACTTTGATTACACTTAAACTCAATTATAAATACATTTTTAGCTGTTTCTACTACCATATCTATCCTACCCTCTGAAGTTAATAACTCAGAACTTACATCTAAATTATTATCTGAAAATAAAACGCTTGTTAAATAAAAAATCGTGTGATAAAAATCTTCTCTTTCTTTAACATCTGAAGATATATTTATATTGGATATATTACTAAATAATGATTTCATGTAATCTATAAAACTATCATAATCATTATTAATCAATGATTTCTTTATCTTATGAATTATAGGAATCTTTATCTTCTCCTGGGAAAAAGATTTGATTAAATTAAGATTAAAACCATGTTCAACTTCAAAATTTGGATAGCCTAATGTGTAGATTATCTTATCTTCTATATCCTTAATCGTTAAATAACCTGTTTGAAATAATAGTGGAATCAACTGTAATCTCTCTATATCATAAGCCTTAATCTCATCTCTACCTATCTCTATCTTTTCAAGCTTACTAACATCAAACTTTCTTTCTTTTATTAGATCTACTAAAAAATTTGGCGTTCCACTTTCAAACCAATAATTATTTAACTCTTGATAATCAAGAACATTAGCAATAGAAAAAGGATTATAAACTCTTGCATCTTCTCTGCCAAACCTAAATCCATTATACATCATTTTAATTTCAACAAATAGTTCTTCTATATCAATTCCAGATTTCTTAGCTAACTCTTCAAAATAATTTTTAAAATTATTTCTTAATTCATCTTCAGTATAACCTAACATTGTAACAAATCTAGGGTGCATATCTAATTCAATCAGGTTATTTAAAGTAGAAAATATTGATACTTTACTAAATTTAGATACCCCAGTAATAAAGACAAGTTTTAAATGTTTTTCTAAAGCCTTTAAATTATCATAAAGTATCTTCAGAAACTCTTTATTCTCTTTTGCTACTTCTATCCCATTTTCTCCTTTTCCTAAGTTTGAAATTATAGGTTTATCATATTCATCCACTAAAAATGATACTTTTTTATCATACTTTTTTGCTAATTTTTTTATTAACTTTGGAAACTGGTAGTATGGTTTATCTTCATCTAAATTAATATTATAATCATGGGCAATTTCATTTAACCTTTTACTTATACTTTCTTCTAAAACTTCTCTATTCTCATTAGGTATAGTATTAAAATCAAGTTTAATTACAGGATGCTCTTCCCAATCCCATTCTTGGTTATAAACATATAAATCTTTAAAAAGTTCCTTCTTGCCTTTAAAGAAAGCTTCTAAGGTGCTTATAAATAATGTCTTTCCAAATCTTCTAGGTCTTGAAAGAAAATAATAAGTATCTTGAGTTACAATATTATATAAATATTTAGTTTTATCTACATAAATAAATCCTCCATTTATTATCTCTTCAAAATCAGCTTTAGAAGTTGCTATCTTCTTCATCCCCATCCCCCTTCCATTTCATAGCCTTATCTTTATAGTATCATAATTTAATGATCTTTAAAACTAAAATCAGTTAGGTTTTTATAACTAACTGATTTAAAACTTACTTAATCTACTCTTTTTAATAAATTTCTAACTCTACTACCTTAATATTTTCATCATAAGCTCACAAACAACGTTATTATATAAAAAATTACAATATTTCACTAAGGGTTCATACAAATCAATTTTAATCAATTATTTTTGTCTTCCAAGTACCTTTAATAAACCAAAATATAACTACTAAAGCTCCTAAAAACTTGGCCAATAATATAGCCCACCAAACTCCTTTTTGACTAAGCCCCAACGTATAAGCCATAAAAAGCGAAAGCGGAATTTGTAATATCCACAGGGTTAATATTCGAAATAACATCTGCTCTACTGTATTCCCTGCCCCCTTTAAAGATTCTGATAATACTTGCTGGACTCCTAAAAAAGCAAAAGCAAATCCAGCAATCTTTAAATAATAACTACCTATTTCTATTACATTTAGGTTCTCCGTAAATAACATTATCAAATACGGAGCAACAAACAGTATAAGTGTAGCTACTAAAATCTGAAACCCAAATGTAATCCCTACACCCAACCAAGCAGTAATTCCAGCCTCATCAGGCTTGTCAGCACCCAAAAATTGACCTATTAACACTCCGGTAGCCCGCCCCACACCTTGAGCAGGCATTCTAATTAATGAGGTGATTCTATTAGTTATTCCCCAAGCAGCAAGAGTATATGTGCCAAAAGCAGTTACAATTGAAGTCATAACTGCCATTGCTAAAGACAAGGCTGACATCCCAATAGCAGCTGGAAAACCGACTTTAATTATTTGCTTAACCATCTCTTTATCAGGTTTAAGATAATCTAACTTGAGTTTAATTCCTTTCTTACCAGTAAAGAATAGATACATTCCTATAATTGCTCCGATAAAACGAGAAAATATCGTTGCTATAGCAGCACCCTTAATACCTAACTTCGGAAACAAAAACCAACCAAAGATTAAAAACGGATCTAAAATTATATTTATTAAAACAGTTATTAATTTGAGCTTCATTGGAGTTTTTGTATCACCAATTCCTTGAAGAGCTGAAGAAAATACAAAATAAACAAAAACCAAAGGAATACCCCACATTATTATTCTGAAGTATTCCCAAGCTGATTTTAATACTTCTGCCTCAGCTCCCATTACTTGTAATAGTTCTTCTCCTAAAATCAAACCTACTCCAGAAAAAAAGACTGAAATTACAACTGATAAAACCAAAACCTGCCCTGCTGCCAAATTAGCCATTTTCTGATTTTCTGCTCCAATATATTGCGAAATCAGTGTCATTCCAGCCACAGAAAAACCTCCAGCAAAAGAAAAAATTAAAAATATTAGTGGAAAAGATAAAGAAATTGCTGCTAAATACTCTGCTCCTAACCTTCCTACCCAAAAAGTATCAGCTAAATTATACATCAAATGCATAACATCACCGATTATGATTGGATAACTAAGAACTAATAAAGTAATTAATATTTTTTTATCAGTCAAATTTTCGCTTGATTTTATTTGCATAAAATCCCCCTCACACCAATCTCTTTCATATATACTCTTCCCTTCTTTTTAATCTCCAAATTTGAAGGCTATGAGTAAATATCACCTTACAAATCGCATAAGTAGGAACAACCAATACCATACCAATTAAACCGATCAAACTACCTGCCCCCAATATCAAAAAATAGAGATAGGTAATCCTTCAATAGTATTGTTACCTATTTTCAGATTTTCCCCCTCTTCACACCCAGCGTGAGATT
>NZ_JALKBX010000087.1 GCF_023227745.1 Natroniella acetigena
TTAGTTATTGTAGATTGTCTTCACAATACTAGGCGATACTTTTCATATCGCAACAGATCACACCATAATTGTAATAATGCTTCACTTCAAACCCCTATAATAGCAAAAACAATCTTAAGTTAACGTGGATAATTGTCCATTGTACATTCTGTCAATTGTTAATTTAATACTTTATATCCCCCAAAATTGAAGCACCAACTGGGCCAACTCTCCCCAATTCTTAGCACTGGTATCTAATACCAAGTTAACTAACTTACTCTGCTGAGCTAATTCTAACTTTCGCTGTTGTCGCTGGTAATAATGCTCAACAATCTCCTCTACTGTCGAACCAAACCGAGAGATATAACTTCTCCATCTACTTCCTCGACTAGCAACAATTCGCTCACCCATCACTTCCTTGTTCATGATCAACAAGACTAACTTTGTCTTTAAACCTGCTAAGCGATTATCTATCTCTATTAGCTCTTCCCAGCTTAAGTGATCAAAATAAGTAGCATGGGTTAGATGAAACCTCTCCAATAAAAAGGCATAACAGTGCTCTTGTTCTGCTCCCTGCCACCCACGCTGCTGATAATATTCTCGATAACGCTCTAAAGGGATTAGAATATCATTCAATAGATTTAAATTATCCTCTTTAGTAATTTGACCCTGATTGTGTTTAGCTTCTAATACTCGCTGCGTCAAATCCTCACCATAAACCAACAAGGGCATAAAATCACGCTCTAAAACCTGCTCGGTTTGCAAAAGATGTTCAATTATTGTTGTCTTTCCCGTAGCTGGCACACCTTCAATGACAATACCTTTCACTTGAGCAGACACAATAACACTCCCTTATAATGTACAATGTACAGTTTACAATTAAAGAACTTTAAAAGCGTTTAATTGTCCATTGTACATTCTGTCAATTGTTAATTATTTTTATAATATCCTTTAACTGCTACTAATAATCCCTCAACCGTATATTCCTCAGCCACTACTGCTATCTCTAAATTATAATCTCGTACCGTCTGAGCAGTAATTGGGCCAATACATGCAAGCTCTACCTCTGCCAATAAATCCTGATAATCATCACCCAATTGCTCGATAAAATTATGTACCGTCGAAGAACTTGTAAATGTTACCATATCAACTCGTCCTTCTTCTAATTCAGTGACTAAATCTTGATTTCCTTCACCTTTGATCGTCTGATAAGTTGTTACATCATCGACCTTAGCTCTATTATTCTCTAATTCCTTTGCCAATAGCTCTCGTGCAATATCAGCTCGTGGTAATAAGAATTTCTGTCCCGTCAAATCCTGCTCAACAAACCCTTCTAGGATGGATTCAATCACATAATCATCTGGAATATAATCGACTTGTAAGCCATAATCATTCAACTTAGCAGAAGTCTTAGGCCCAATAGCACAGAGCTTAACCCCTGCCAATGCCCTGACATCTAATCCTAACTCGAATAATCGATTGATAAAATACTTAACTCCATTAATACTGGTAAAGATAATCCAATCATAGTCACCTATCTGTTCCAACTTTTGATCCAACTGTTGATAACTTTCAGGTGGAGCAATCTTAATTGCTGGTGCCTCAATTACCTTAGCCCCATCTCGAGCTAAAGCTTTAGAAAAGCTGGTTGCCTGCTTTTTAGGTCTAGTAACCACAATCCGTTTAGAAAATAGAGCTTTCGTTTCAAACCAATTTAACCTCTCTCTTAAATTAATCACCTCTCCAACAACTATAATAGCTGGTGGCTTGAAATTATTCTCTTTAACTTTAGTAACTATCGTCTCTAAAGTACCAACCAATGTCTCTTGTTCTGGTCTAGTCCCCCATCTAATCAAGGCAACAGGAGTCTCAGGATTACGACCAGCCTCTATTAACCTTTTAGTAATCTTAGCTAAATTGCCAACCCCCATTAAAAAGACTAATGTTCCCATTGCATTAGCCAGCTGATCCCAATTAAGGTTGGACTCATCTTTAGTCGGGTCTTCATGACCAGTCACAAATCCAACAGAAGAATTGAAGTCACGATGGGTCAAAGGAATTCCAGCATAAGCAGCTACTGAAATAGGAGAAGTAATCCCTGGCACAATCTCAAACTCAATTCCTTCACCTAATAGCACTTCTGCTTCTTCTCCGCCTCGACCAAAGATAAAAGGATCACCACCTTTTAATCTAGCCACTACATTACCTGCTTGAGCTTGGTCAACCAATAATTGATTGATCTCATCTTGGGTTCGATAATGATTACTAGCCTTCTTTCCTACATAAAACAACTCTACATCTTCGCGAGCATAATCTAATAATCTAGGATTAGCTAATCTATCATATAAGATTACATCAGCATCTTTAATAATATTTAACCCTTTAACTGTAATCAATCCTTCATCTCCTGGGCCAGCCCCAATCAAATAAACTTTACCTGCCATTATTATCTGCCCCTTCCTACTCTTTAATCTGCTCTAAAACCTCTCCTGCTCCTTGCTCTAATAACTGCTTAGCAAGCTTAATTCCTAATTCTACTGCTTGCTCTCGCAAGCCGGTCACTTTTCCTTTAAATATCTGACTACCATCTAATCCTGCTACTACTCCTTCAATAACCAATTGTTCACCTTCAACCTGAGCATAAGCCCCAATTGGCACCTTACAATCGCCCTCTAAATACTCCAAAAAGCTCCGTTCAGCTTTAACAGCATCTACAGTCGCTTGATGATTAATCTCTTTAACTATATCCTTAATCTGCTGATCATTAGCCCTAACTTCAATCGCTAAAGCTCCTTGTCCTACTGCTGGAATCGAAATTTTATCACTCAAACAAGAGCTGATCTTATCCTCCCAACCCACTCTCTCCAATCCAGCTGCCGCTAGAATAATTCCATCTAAATCCTGACTCTCTAACTTCTTCAATCGAGTATCTATATTACCCCTAATTGGGACAATCTCTAAATCAGAACGATAATTTAATAATTGAGCTCTTCTACGCAAGCTCCCCGTTCCTATCTTGGCCCCTTCAGGAAGCTGATCTATATCCAGATCACCCTTACTTATTAATGCATCTAAAGGATTGGCCCGCTTAGGAATCGATAAGATTTCAAGCTCAGCAGGTAATTCTGCTGGCATATCCTTTAGACTATGAATTGCTAAGTCAATCTCTCCATTCAACAACGCTATCTCTATCTCCTTAATAAATAATCCTTTACCTCCAATTTCGGCTAAAGGCTTATCTAAAATTCGATCTCCTTTAGTACTAATCTTCTTTAGCTTAAACTGATACTCAGGAAACTTCTGTTGTAATTGATCAGCCATTAGCTGCGATTGAGCTACTGCTAGCTGACTTTTTCTAGTTCCAATAATAATTTCTTCCATAATTACCTCCCTGTGTTAATAGTGTACAGTTAATAATTGATAATTGATAATTGATAATTAAAACCACTAAAAATTATAGAACAATAACTTCTTTGCAAATACCAATTCTAAACCATTTTATTTTTAGTAATTACTAATTACTAATTACTAATCACTAATTACCATCTACTATTTTAACATTTCTTAGTGTTAGAAAAAATGATTTATGTAAGCTTTAAGTCTGAGTTTGAGTATAAGTTTAAGTTAAAACAACAACTTAATGCTCTTAATGGTTGACTTAGTCTCAACCTTAAACTATTATGTTAACTCTAACTCCGCTACTACTTGCTCAGGCAAAATCTTTTTAACCTCTTCAATCCCTGCTGAACGATCAACCTCTAACTGCTCAATCAAATCTAGATCCGCTAGTTTTCTAAAAATTTTACGCCGCTGTTCTTCTTGCTCCACCTTATCAATTACTAGCGGTCTAATTTCAGATAACAGCTGCAAAAAAAGAGCAAAACCTGCCCCAAACTCTTCTTCTAGCTTCAATCTAATTTGTCGAGATAATGCTGGCAAGCTTCCACCTGTAGCAATCGTGATTAATAAGTCACCTCGCTTAATTACCGCAGGCAGAGTACACGTTGACAACTCCAAGTTATCAATTGCATTGACCAAAATCTCTTTCTGTTCTGCTAATTGAGCAATCTGTTGATTTAAGCCACTTTGATCTGTAGCAGCAATTACTAAAAAAGAGCCCTCCAAATCGAGCTCTAAAAATTCTCGTTTTTTATAATTTATCTCTTCTTCTTTAATTAATTTCCTTACAGGCTCAATTAGCTGAGGACTAACCAGTTCAACCTTAGCTTCAGTAGTTACTAACCTCTTTAACTTACGATAAGCAACCTTTCCCCCACCAACAACTAGAACCTTTTTACCCTTCAATCTTAAATTAACTGGATATAAATCCATTGAACCCTCTCCCTAAATAATCAATCTAAATTGATATTTAGTGTCAGTGGTTCGTGTCTGTGTCAGTGAAATTCAAACTCGCTAACCCCTTTAAACCACAGAGGTTTTGAACTTGATCTTTTACTGACACGGATTACGGACACTGACACTGATATGCGTCAACACTTAAATACCTCTTTAATCACTTTTAACTTTTGTGAACTCCCTTCACTATTGGCCAACTGTTTGACCCCTAATGTAGGAGGATGTAATAATTTATTAACCAATCGACTACTCAGCTCTTCAATTACGTCTTCTTGGTTCTGCTTAGAATTAGTCAACCTTTGTAACGCCCAATCTAATTCTTGTTCCTTAATCTGATTGGCCCTTTGTCTCATTTCTTTAATTACCGGTACAACTTGACGATAGTTCAGCCATTTTTCAAACTCTTCTTTTTCTTCAACTATAATTTCTTCAACTTGAGCTATTTCTCCTCTTCTTTCTGCTAAATTTTGATTAACTACAGCCTCTAAATCATCAATATCATACAGATAAACTCCAGGTATTTCAGCTATTTCTGGTTCTATATCCCTAGGAACAGCAATATCAATCAAAAAAAGAGGACGTTCTCTATTACTCATAACTTCTTTGATCTCTTCATAATGGAGTACATAATGTGGAGCAGCTGTTGAAGCAATAATAATATCAACATCTTCAACCCAATTTTCTAACTTCTCCCAAGGGATAACTTCTCCTGAAAATTGCTCAGCTAATCTCTTTCCATTTTCATAAGTTCTATTAGAGACCATGACTCCTTCAACCCCATGGGCAACTAAGTTCTTTAAAGTCAATTCGCTCATCTTCCCTGCACCTAAAATCAATACCTTCTCTCCCGATAAAGAACCAAATACCTGCCGGGCCAACTCTACAGCTACATAACTGATTGAAGCGGCATTTTCATCAATCTTAGTTTCGCCTCGAGCCCTCTTACCAACTTTAAAACTTTCCGTAAACAGCCTATGTAAATAAGTATCAATTGCTCCTATCTTCTTAGCTTTCTTGAAAGCTCTTTTAACTTGGCCCAAAATCTGAGCCTCTCCTATTACTAAAGAATCCAAACCACTAGTAACTCTAAATAAATGTTCAACTGCTTCTAAGTTATGATAAAAATATAAATAGTCTTGTAACTTCTTAGCTTTTAAATTAGAAATCTTTCTAAATAATTTCAAAGTAAATCTTTTAGCTAAATAATCATTCTCTGCTAGCAAATAAATTTCAGTTCGATTACAGGTCGATAAAACAACCCCTTCTTCTACATCAGATGACATCGCAATTTGCTCTAAAACATCATTCTGTTGCCGCTTAGTCAAAGATAACTCTTCTCTAATTTCTAAAGAAGCTGTTTTGTGATTTAATCCAATAACTACTAACTCCACAGTTGATCCACTCCTCATAAGTTATAACTCTTTATTTCCATTAAAATCTATAGCTAAATCAATTGTGAACCTCTCCACCTAAATCAGAAACAAGATTTAGATGGAGCTTCTCCTACGAGTGGAAAAACCATTTCACTCTT
>NZ_JALKBX010000088.1 GCF_023227745.1 Natroniella acetigena
TTAATCCTTTTTTAAAAGAAAATGAAATTCTAAGAATAAGCGAGCATAAGTGAGATAAATTTAATTTATAGAGGGAGGAGATTAAATGAGAGTTGAAGGTTTTGATAAAATCAATAAAAGTTTAGAACAAATATCTAAAAATGCTAAAAATTAAAAGATAGATGGAACCGAGCAAGTTTCTTTTGAAGAGTTATTTGGTTATGAATTTATGAAAAAGCACACTAATTTTGATAATATTAATGCTTTTTTTGAATATTCAAAACTTCAATTTTCCACTGAAGAAGAATTTCAAGCTATACCAGAAAATATAAAAGATAAAGAAGTAATAAAGTTCACCTCATTTAATTCATGGAAAGAAATGCTTTCAACTGCAGTTGCTGAATATTTAAATAAAGAATTATTCAAAGGAGTGTAATTAGAATGTCCAATGTTAGTGAATTAGAATTAGCTAAAGAAATATGGGAAGATTGTAATGGTGATTTAGGTCAAAGATTAATACTTGATTTGAGAACTATGGATTCAGAAAGAAAACTAAAATTAGAAAATCTTTTAAGAAAGGGAGTTATAAAAAAATATAATAATGCCTATGGAGTATCGATAACTACAAAGAAATTTATTGAAAATGATGGAATGACCGACCATGAAATTGAAAAAATTAAAGAAGAAGAGCGTAAAGACTTATCATTAAAATATTCAAAGAGGGCAAATATAATATCAACAATTGCACTTTTTATTTCTCTATTTGGTGTTATAATAGCTTTTTCAAAATAAAACCTAGAACAAAATTAACATGCATAACATGAAGTTAGCGACATTCAGCTTACTGCTTATAAGTAGAGTGACTTATGAAATCCAGCAGCTAGATAGTAGGTTGAGAGGATACTAGAACGTCCCAAATCTGCGGGACGCTAAATCAATCCCAAATCTCCCGGGCCAACTTTAAAAATCAGCTACACCAAAATATATAAAATAATATTAAGCTCCAGTAAGTATAAATTATAATTACTGGAGCATTCTAATTGCAACATTATATTTAATTCATTCTACTTCAATAAATATTAAACCACTTCTTCTTGCTTTCTCTCCAAAAACCTAACAACATGATCAGCAATCCCCCGGGCCAACAAAGGCGGCACAGCATTACCAACTTGCTTAGCCACGGCTTTAAAATCTCCTTGAAAGATAAAATCATCAGGGAAACTCTGAATCCTAGCCCCTTCCCGCAGTGAAAGCCCCCTATTCTCTACAGGATGCAGTTTCTCTCTAGCATTAAAATCAGTAGTTAAAATAGTATTAGACTGTTCATCTCGATTAAGTCTCATATACCGTGGTCTAATCCCTGACTTGCTATTAAGATCATAGGCTACTACTCCATCTTTTTCTTTTGTTCTTAACCAACCTTCTTCTTTTAATTTTCTTATGTCAGACTTACTAACTTCTATTTTCTTATCCAATAAATCCTCGAAACTATATTTCATTGCTTCTCTTAAAACCTCTTCTTTCTGTAAACTTTCAACTATCTTGTCCTCAGGAATATAATCCGGTCCTGATTTATCCGTCAACTTATATGCTTTCCTGCCCCTATGCCGACCAATAAACCAAAAAATCAGCCTTTGCTCAAGAGTGAATTTATCCTTAAACAAATCCCAAACTCCAACATATTTATCTCCAAACCTAGTACTCCTATACATCTTGCCTTCAGGTATCTTCTCTACAATAAACATATCTTTATCCCGAGGTGCTTTAGCAATATGATTATAAACACTGTCACTTCCAGCTCTCATTATTTCTTGGAATTTATTTTTTGGCTCTGACTTATAATCAAGCATCTCTTCTTCACCAGCAGCTGAAAGATCAGAGATTGCCTGTCCTACTGTCACATAAGAAGAAAATAAATTTTTATCCTTTTTAAATAAGTTTAACTGCTCCCCCACTATTGAATCTGGCAATGTAGGATTAGCCATACCCTTTCTAGTAGCTATAAATATAGCCCGTTCCCTTTTTTGAGGTACACCAAACTCTTTAGAATTTAAAATACCATAAATCACATTATAATCAGTTTCAAATTCTCCTTTCATCTCCTCAATAAACCGATCATCAATAGTCAACATCCCCGAAACATTCTCCATCACTACAATTTGAGGTTCAATCTCTTTTACCCATCTAATAAAATGGAAAACCAAATTATTTCTTTCATCCTCTAAGCTACGACTACCTTTAGCATCACTAAATCCCTGACAAGGAGGAGAACCAATCACAACATCTATATTACCCTGTTTTAACTCAGCAGGAACTTCCTTTCTAACATCATACTCTACTCCTTCGCCTGGATGATTGAAATTAAAAGTTTTTAAAGCATCTTTCTCAATATCATAACCTCTAATAACCTTAAATTTATTGGACATCTCAAAACCTTTACTAAAACCTCCAGCTCCACAAAACAAATCTACAACTTTATACTTCATAAATAACCCTCCACTAAGTTAATCAATTAATTATTATATCTTAAACTACAAATTTAGCTGCTCTACTTTCTCTATAGATTCTTTATCGGTTCCTCCATACTTCCCGTTCCATTGTTTAAGTAATAAATCTCGTTTCTCATTTATTAAATCTGAAAGCTTTCTTCCTTCTTCTTTAGCTTCATATTTTTTAGCAGCATTTGAAATCATATTTAACAATTCTTTTGTAAATCCATTCTTTTGAGCAATAAAATCCCAAAACTCTCTACCTATCTTGCTTTTTTCCTCTACATTTCTCAAATTACCACTAATCTGAGAAGATAAAGCCTCCTTATTTCCAAAAGTCATCCCTAAAAGACCTATATTCTTTTTATCTTTGTTCTCTATCTTTTCAATCATTTGATTTAAGGATTCAACCATGCCTACATTCATCGTATTTGGCCCGGATTTAACTTGAATAAAATAATTCTTATTACCAATCTTCTTTTTAATATCAAACCTTTTCCCTTTATAGCTTACATTCTCTTTAGCTGGAACATCTTCAGCCCCACAAGACTTTGCTATGTTCTCTACTGTCATCCCCCAAGAAGTGACAATTGAACGAGTAATCCTCTGATACAAATAAAATAATATAACTTCCTCAGCTTGCTCAAACTTTAGTGCCCTAATCAAAAAAGGGTTAATATCTATTATATTTAACTCTAGTTCCTTTATTTTTTGATAAGTATTAGTTATAAAATTAGAGATAATCTCTTCAACTTCTAAAATCATAATTTCTTCATTAAAATCAATTCGAGATAAAATTTCTAAAACTTCTTCAATCTGTTGCTCATTTAGTGCTTTTTTCCAGTAGATGTTTGGATTTCTTCTAAATCACCCTTATAAACATCATTAAAATCTGAAAATTTATCCACACTACTAATAATTTTACCAGCAGTTGCATTTCCTATACCACTAACCTTTTTTAGTTGCTCTTGTATATAGTCATACTCTCTATCACTCAACAAACTCTTCTACCTCCATTCCTTAACCTTTCTTAATAATAATTATATAAATAACACCTCTTTACCTCCCTCTAAAAAAAGAAAAAAGTTAATCCTTTTTACCAAAGTTTTGATAGTTCAATATCCAAGAATAAATTGACAAATAAGAAATTATTTTCAAAGATTAAAGGGAATAAAATGTTTTTATAGAAAAATAAACTAAATGAGTTGACTCATTTTTAAAATTTAGCGTACCCTTCTCTTGGCCCTTTTGTTCTTCTTTAAGGAGACATTTTAGAGAAGTTATTTATTTACAATCGAGATGTTAACTTGCGATAATTATAAAAATCAAACTAGATATATAAGATCTTAACGAAGTTAACTTCGTTAAGATTAAGTTATCAGAAATGGGGCTATGATAACTTGTCTGTTTTTTAGGAGGTGATTTTTTCAAGAAACTAGTCAACTTAATCTATATTAGATATAGTTTTTATTTGAGTTCTACTATGGTATGGAACAAGAGAGAATAACAAAATAACAAACAGGAGTGATACTTAATGAAACAGAAAATGTCAGTTGTTGGATTAGTCTTGTTTTTGAGTTTAGCTCTTTTAGGTTGTAGTCAAGCAAGTTCTCCTGAAGATTTTAAGTTTGATAGTGAGACTGGAACAATAACTGGTTATAGTGGTACTAGTAAAGATTTAGTCATACCTTCTGAAATTGATGGAGTTAAGGTAACTGAAATTCAAGGGGGAGTTTGGAATAAAGAAGAACAAGGCTGGGATAAAAAACCAGCTTTTATTGAACAAGGATTAACGACAGTAGAGCTACCAGATAGTGTTACTAAAATAGGTGATGGGGCTTTTGGTAGTAATGAATTAGAAGAAGTAGAGATACCAGATAGTGTAGTTGAAATCGGTGATGGAGCTTTTTTTGCTAATCAATTAGAAGAAGTAAAGCTATCAGATAGTGTAACTAAAATAGGTGAAGAGGCTTTTGCCTTTAATAATTTAGAAGAAGTAGAGATACCAGATAGTTTAACTGAAATACGTGGTTATGTTTTTGGATATAACAACTTAACCTCAGTGGAGATACCAGACAGTGTAACTAAAATAAGTGGTGGAGCCTTTTATGACAATGAATTAGAGGAAGTAGAGCTATCAGATAGTCTAACTGAAATAGGTAATTTTGCTTTTGATGATGGTGTAAAATTAATTGGTTGGGAAGATTAGATAAGATCCTAATTTAGAGATAATACTATAGTTTGCCCCACTTCTGATAACATAGCATTAGCGACATCTAGTCGGATGGCCTAAATGAAGGTTTAATATTTTATGAAAGCCTGGGTGGGTTAGCTCAGGCTTTCATTTTCATATGAGACGTCGCGAATGCTAGGGACGTTAATTTCAAACCTCCGTCCAACTTTAAAAATCAGCCGCATCCAAGTGTATAAAATAATTTTGTTAATATTAAGCTAAATATAACCCTTTACATTAGATAGGCAAACTTATAAAAAAGGAGGAACATTATGGAACTCCAACTGTTAAGAACATTTTTTATGTGGTGTACAATCTTGAATGTAGGGCTATTGCTCCTTTCATTTCCACTCTTAATACTTGCCAATGACTATGTATATAAAATCCATAGCAAATGGTTTTCTATGCCACGAGAAACATTCAATATGGTTCTCTACTCTCTTATTGGTATCTATAAGATCATCATTTTTGTTTTCAACCTAGTACCATGGGTAGCCCTAACGATTATTGAATGAGAAGAAAATGCTAAAATATATTAAAATGCTTTGTCAAATCATAATCAGACATTTATAATTTGACAAAGGTATTTAAAAACTCAAAAAATAATAAACGCCTAATTCAACCCACTTCCTCATTTGATCGTTTTTAGAGTAAAGTTTACTTATCAATTTCTTTCTGGAGATAAAATTCATGTATTGCTATATCTAATTCTCTACTAAGAGTTTGAACTTTTGGATTTTGACTTCCTGCTTCCGATTCTTCCAGCTTCTGCTTCAATTTCTCTCTTAATTTCTCTATCTCCTTTTTTTTAGTCATATTAACTAAACCTCCTGTTAATAATGATTTATATTTATTAACTGTAGTCTCATTATGTTAACTAAAATTTGTAATCATATACCAATTGTAGTAAATTAGTTGCATTATTATCTTATTGATGCTATCAAAAAAGAATTTGTTTTTAGGAAAGAATAAATTATAATGAGAAATGATGTTATATTATATATAAATAAACTATATAATATAATTAAAACCATTATTTTGTCGATAATTTTTGTTTATTTATGTATTAATCTGTAATATAATTAACATAATGAGACTTATGTTAACTTCCTACGTAAACTAAATCATAAATTAACCTTGTTATAAGCAGCATTTACTG
>NZ_JALKBX010000089.1 GCF_023227745.1 Natroniella acetigena
TCAAAAATTGACCTAGGGGAAACTATACCCTAAAATTAAGTTCCAAATTTTTACTTGACATAGGACGTCTATATATTAAAGTTCTGATTTAAAAGCTAAAAGCCTCTTGTTAGTTTTTAGTTAGGAAGGTTAAAATCGATAAATCAGAGTAAATAACTAAAAATAATTAACGAAACCCTTGATAATGATTTTTATTATAATTATAAATGTTAGTTAACTGAGATTGATTTTCAATAACAATAATAAAAATCTAGGAGGTAAAGAAATGTTTGAGAAAAAAGGTTTAGTAGCTTTATCATTAGTTTTAGTTCTACTTTTAGCAGTGGCTTGTGGCTGTTCTAGCGAAATAGAAGAGATAACAATTTATTTTAATGTCAACTATTTAAGAGCGAGCTAGATTTGCAATATCTTATGAAAGAACAACCAGGTAAAAATTGGATGAACTTTTTTGTATTCTATACAGGAGATTTGAAAAATATATAGAATATTTAGCATTGGAAGAGAAATGATTAAATAAAAAGGGAGGATGTTTAAAGAGGAGGAGAGTAAATGAGTAAAGAGAAAAACAATGGAATTATTGATCGGAGTTTAAATATAGTAGAAAAAGTAGGTAATAAACTACCACATCCGATCACGCTATTTTTTATGTTAGCAGGATTAACATTAGTACTTTCTTGGGTGGTAAGTCTAATGGGATTATCAGTAGAGCATCCAGGAACAGGTGAAACGATTGAAGCAGTTAACCTTCTTTCTAGATATGGAATTAGAAGGGTCTTTTCTGAAGCAGTAGATAACTTTACAGGCTTTGCTCCACTAGGAACTGTGTTAGTAGCTATGTTAGGTGTTGGTGTAGCAGATAAGTCAGGATTGATCAAAGCGGCTTTGAAGAAGATCGTATTAGGAGCTCCTGACCGTTACATTACTGCAGCAATTGTATTTGCAGGAATCATGTCTAATGTAGCTTCAGATGCTGGATATGTTGTATTGGTTCCTTTGGGAGCGATTATTTTTGCAGCTAAAGGAAGACATCCATTAGCAGGTTTAGCAGCAGCTTTTGCAGGGGTATCAGGTGGTTTTAGTGCTAACTTATTAGTATCAACACTTGATCCATTATTGGCAGGAATTACTGAAGAGGCGGCTCAGTTAATGGATCCAGCGTATGCAGTTGCGCCTACTGTTAACTGGTACTTTATGATTGCATCTACTTTCTTAGTTACTTTTGTAGGTACTTGGGTGACAGAGAGGATTGTAGTACCGAGACTTGGTGAATATGAAGGTGAATATACAGAAAAATTAGAAGAGTTGACAGCTCTTGAAGCTAAAGGGTTGAGATCAGCACTTGTTTGGTTATTGGTTGCTATTGCAGCAGTAGCAGCATTGGTTGTACCTGCAAATGGTATCTTGAGAAATGATGCTGGTGGAATTATTACAGGAGGAAGTCCTTTTGTTGCGGGTATGGTACCAATGATTGCTATATTCTTCTTTGTACCAGGGTTAGCTTTTGGACTTAAGACTGGTTCGATTGAGGATGATTCAGATGTGGCTGACGGATTTTCTGAAGCTATGTCAGATATGGGGATGTATATTGCATTAGCTTTTGCAGCTGGACAATTTGTTGCTTATTTTGGTTGGTCAAATATTGGGACAATTTTAGCAATCAATGGAGCTGAATTCTTACAGGCAGTTAACTTTACTGGATTACCAATGATTATTGCATTTATTATAGTAGCTGGCTTTATAAATATCTTTATTGGTAGTGCATCAGCTAAGTGGGCTATTATGGCACCTGTCTTCGTTCCGATGCTGATGGAATTGGGTTATAGTCCTGAGTTTACTCAGTTAGCATATAGAATTGGAGATTCAGTGACTAACATCATTAGTCCATTGATGTCTTATTTTGCAATTATTATAGCTTTTGCTAAAAAGTATGATGAAAAAATGGGAATTGGTACTCTAATCTCAACTATGATGCCTTATTCCTTTGCGTTTATGATCATATGGACTATTATGTTAATAGTTTGGTTTACTTTTGGGTTACCAATTGGCCCAGGAGGAACTTTATTCTACTAAAAAGTTAGAATCAATTTTAGTATCTATCTGGTATTAGGTAGATGCTAAAATTTTTTTGTTGGGAAAATTTTGAGTATAAGAGTTGTGAATAATTTTTAATTTTTTAGTTTAGTGATTTTGATTAAATTGATGTGTATGATTCAGATATAATACTTTTAATTAATACATAAAGATTATAATAGCTAAAGTTAGTATTTGAATTAAGTAAGGAGGGGGGAAATTGATGATTAAAAATTATTTTTCTAGTGGGAATACAAGCCAAGGTTTCTATTCCTTCTTTGAATATCTTCCTTATCAATGTGATAGAGTTTTTATGATTAAAGGAGGGCCTGGTACAGGAAAATCAACATTTATGAAGCGAATAGCAGAAAAAATGGTTGAAGAAGGGTATGATCTTGAAAAACACTGGTGTTCATCGGATAAAGAATCACTTGATGGAGTAGTAGTTCCTAAATTAAAAGTAGCTTTATTGGATGCAACAGCTCCTCATTTAGTTGATCCTAAGTATCCTGGAGCAGTAGATGAAATAATAAATCTGGGCAGATATTGGGATAAGTCACCACTAAGGCAAAATAAAGATAAGATAGTCAGTTTGAGTAAAGGGGTTTGGAATTCTTTTCAGAAGGCTTATGCTTATCTTAAGGAAGCTAAATTGATTCATGATGAGTGGGAAGATTATTATTTAGAAGGAATGGACTTTCAACAAGCTAATTGTAAAGCGGAGGATTTAATTGAGCAAATTTTAGGAGAGCAGCAGTTAGCAGAGCAGTTGGGAGCAGAACGCCATCTATTTGGCAGTGCTTTTACGGCACAGGGAACGATTAATTATTTCGATAATATAACTCAAGATATGGAGCAAAGATATATTATTAAAGGTAGAGCAGGGACAGGAAAATCGACTTTAGTTAAGAAGGTAGGGCAAGCAGCTAGGGAAAGAGGATTTGATGTCTGTTATGGTCATTGTTCTTTTGCTCCTGATAGTGTTGATCTACTTGTGATCGATCAATTGAAGGTAGCATTGCTTGATGGAACAGCACCTCATGTAGTTGATCCTGCTTACGAAGGTGATCAAATTGTCAATATGCTGGAATGTGTTGATCCAGGGGTTGTTAAAAATAATAGGCGGATTATAGCTAATACTAAAAGGAGATATCAAATTGTGATTGATAAGGCACAGGATATGATTAAGCAGGCTAAATTTTTACATGATGAGCTGGAGGATTATTATATTGAAGTGATGGACTTTGATGCTGTGGAAGAGCGTAGGCAAGAAGTGGAGGAAGAGCTCTTAAGAGCAGAGAATAGAGGATAGAAAAAATCTAAGAGCGGATTTTTTCATCACGAAGGGTTCGAAGAACCCGGAGGGGGAAGTAAGAAACAAATGTACAATGTACAATTTACAATGTACAGTTAAAAATTAGGTGATAGAGAGTAATAGAAAAAATCTAAGAGCGGATTTTTTCATCACGAAGGGTTCGAAGAACCCGGAGGGGGAAGTAAGAAACAAATGTACAATGTACAATTTACAATGTACAGTTAAAAATTAGGTGATAGAGAGTAATAGAAAAAATCTAAGAGCGGATTTTTTCATTACGAAGGATTCGAAGAACCCGAAGGAATATAGAGAGAAGCAATGAATATTTAATATTTAATAGTGAATAGTTAAAATCAAGGGCGTTAAATTATGAGTTACAGAACTATAGCCAAGAAAGCCTCGCCCTTGAATTAGGGCGGGGATGAATTGGCTATTTTAATTTTTAATCAATTTTAAAATTATTCTTATATTTCTCATATGAATCCTTAATAACCTCGTCAAACAATTTAGACTTAGGAATATGCGTTGCTTTGTGTAGTTTCTCTAATTTTTTATTAACCTCATTATCTAAAGTAGTGCCTATCCGAATTCTATTTTTTAAAGCCATATTAACATCTCCACTAAATAGAACATTACCTAAAATAAGCAAATCTAGTTATCTCGTAAAAATGAAAGTAGACCTTATGAGATATTCTTTGAAATTTTTCAATACCAATTTGATAAGCTTAACGCTAATAAAGGACTTCAAAAAGTCTTAAAAGAAATTGGTTTTGTGAAAATTTTAGATTCTTCAACTATTCTCTTTGATAGAGCCTATATAAAGTATCAAAAGTTTGATGAGTTTATAGATAATGATATCTATTTTGTTACTAGAGCAAAATCTAATACTAAAATTGAAATTATTAGATTTTTAGATTTAAATTCTAAAGATAAGGAAGCAAATGTTATATTAGATGCTGATATAATGCTAGGTGATCATACTTCAAAAACTAGAATGAAACAGGAAATCAAAAGGGTTCAACAGTTATGGCAGATTCCTTTCATTTGTGTAACTCATAATCGAAAGGAAGCAGAGTTTTTAGGAGATAAAATTTTAAATATTGGTAGAGTAAGTTAGTAAAAAGGAGTTGAGAAGAAATGGGTGTTTTAGAAAAAGCTAAAGAGAGATTTGAAGAGATAATTATTGAAAATCAATTATTAGATCAAGCTATAATGATTAATGCTAGAGGTTTATCGACTGAAGAGGCAATTGGCAATCCTAAACGAGGTGATTTTCCGTTAATTCAGGGTCAAGAAGTGATGATTCAAGCGGAGTTTAATGGGAGTTATGGTCAGTCTTTTACTGATCATCCTGGTAATTTCAAAGGTAGCTTGCAAGAGGTTATTGACTTATCATTGGATAATAATTATCATCGAGCTTTATTGGTGGCTACTATTAATGCTGTTTTGCGTAATCTTGATTTAGCCGAAAAGACTGTTCATTGTAAGGATGAAGAGCCTGAACTATGTGCTTGTGAAATTGTGATGTGGATTGAAAATAATTTTAATAATATAGACAAGATAGGGATTATTGGCTATCAACCTGCTATTTTAGAAGAATGCACTAAAGTTTTTGGTGCAGAGAAGATAACCATAACAGATTTAAATCAAGAGAAGATTGGTATAAAGAGCTTCGGGGTTGAAGTTTGGGATGGAAGAAAAGATAATGAAAGATTGATTAGAGAGGCTGATTTAATTCTCTTTACAGGCTCTTCTATTATTAATGGTAGTATTGATGATATTTTAGATATTATTAACTCTTATAATAAAGATTATTTTATCTTTGGGAATACAATTTCTGGAGTTGTAAGTTTATTAGAACTTCCTCAATTATGTTTTTATGGTCGTTGAAAATGATGTTTTTATAAGATTCTGAAAAAGATATTTAAAAAATTGAATAAGATTCTCGAAAGTACAAAAATATATTCTGTTTTAAAGAGTAGTTTAAGTTGCTTTATTGATAAAAGAAACGCTGCTTAGCAAAGTTATAAAGTGGTGTATGATGTTAAAATAATGTAAAAAAAGAAAAGAACACCTACATTACCCTTGATAAACATTATGTTTTAGTTTATAATTAACACAAACATAACAAAAACCTAACATAATATTAAAAGGTGATAATATGCAATTAACTTATGTCCTAGAGTTGCTAAAACCAACTAAAAGAAAAGAGAATATATTCTTAAATAATATTGCAGAAGTAGTTAAGAATCGTCAAACTGTCGCTGACAAACTTAAAGCAGGAGAAACTAAATTGAGTTCTGC
>NZ_JALKBX010000009.1 GCF_023227745.1 Natroniella acetigena
CACGCCGCCAGCGTTCGTCCTGAGCCAGGATCAAACTCTCAATTAAAGTTTATATAATGTAAACAATGTGTACACTGTTTACAAAATTATGAGTTTGACTAGCTCTTCTTGCTTAGTTGAAACATTGCATTGTTTAGTTTTCAAAGACCGAATAGCTTGTTTAATTCCTGTCACTTTCTCAAGCGACAGTTAACAGAATATCAAACTTGTTCTCAATTGTCAAGAACTTTTTAAAATCTTTTTTTACAGCAACATCGAACAGTATATCAATCTACTTCAAAGTTGTTAATAAAAAATTTGGTTTATGATGTATACGAGCTCGTATACATCATAAACCAAAAAAATCAAAAGGAACAAAGTAAAGGGGATTAAGTCCCCTGCTTTCTAATCAACATATCCAATTGAAGCAACTTTATCATCTTCATTTAGTTTCATAACTCTAACCCCTTGCGTATTTCGACCGGTACAGGAAATTTCAGAAACTGAAGTTCTTAACAAGATACCTTCTTCACTAATAATAATAATTTCTTCATCTCCATCTACTACTTTAATCTCAACTAAACAACCGTTGTTATCAGTTCTATTTAAAGTAATTAACCCTTTGCCACCTCTACTTTGAGTTCTATACCGCTCTAATGGTGTTCTCTTGCCATATCCTTTTTCAGTAATCACTAATAGTTCCTTATTTCCTTTTACAATCTCCATACCAATTACTTGGTCACCTTCTTCTAAACTAATGCCTTTAACCCCTCTAGCTGTTCGACCAATACTTCTTACATCTTGCTCAGAAAAGCGAATAGCTAGTCCTTGTTTAGTAGCTAGTATAATCTCTTGCCTATCATTAATCAATTTAACATCAATCAATTTATCATTTTTTAATAAATTTAAAGCAATTAAACCTGTATAATTGGTATTATATTCCTCGAGTTTAGTTTTCTTTATAATGCCTTGCTTAGTAGCCATCACTAAATATTGATCAGTTCCAAATTCAGAAATTGGCATTACAGTTGTAATTTTTTCATTTGCATCAAGTTCTAATAAATTTATAATTGCTGTTCCTCGAGCTTGTCTTCCTGTTTCAGGAAGTTGATAACCTTTTAAACGGTAAACTCGTCCTCTATTAGTAAAGAACAAGATATAATCATGAGTTGAGCTAGTATAAATATTTTGAACTGTATCATTTTCCTTAGTTTTGATACCTATGATTCCTTTTCCACCACGATGTTGATTACGATATGTATCTAATGGCATTCTTTTGATATATCCTTCTTCTGTCAAAGTGATTATTATTTCTTGTTCTTCAATTAAATCCTCTAAATCTAAATCAATATCTTTATCAATAATCTTTGTTCTTCTTCCATCAGAATACTTATCTTTTAATTCTATTAATTCTTCTTTAATAACACTCAATAACTTGTCTTCACTAGCTAAAATTGACTCTAAATACTCAATTTTTTGCTGCAACTCTTTATATTCGACTTCGATTTTATCCCTTTCTAAATTCGTTAGCCGGTGTAATCTCATATTTAAAATCGCCTTAGCTTGCTTTTTCGATAATTCAAATTCTTCTTTTAATTTCTTTTGAGCAAGTGAAGAATTTTTAGAAGAACGAATAATCTTAATTGCTCTTTCAATATTATCTAAAGCTATTTTAAACCCTTCTAAAATATGAGCTCTCACCGTTGCTTTATTTAAATCGTATCTTGTTCTTCTAGTAATTACATCTTTTTGATGATTCACATAATATTTTAACACATCTTTGATCCCTAAGATTTCTGGTTGCTTATCAACTAGGGCCAACATAATAATACCAAAAGTTGTTTGTAGTCTAGTATGTTTATAAAGTTTATTTAACAGGATTCGTGGATTAGCTCCCTGTTTTAATTCAATAACTACCCTCATTCCTTCTCTATCAGATTCATCTCGCAAGTCAGCAATTCCTTCAATTTTATCTTCTCTTACTAACCTAGCAATCTTCTTGATTAGTTTTGCTTTATTAACTTGATATGGTAATTCAGTAATTATTATTTGATTTTTTTCATTGTTTAATTCTTTAATTTTTGTTTCAGCTCTAAGTTTAATCTTACCTCTTCCAGTTTCAAAGTATTTTTTTATAGCTTTGCGTCCCATTATATTCCCACCTGTAGGGAAGTCAGGACCTTTTATTATTTTCATTAATTCAGTAATTTCTAATTCTGGATTATTTATTAATTCTATAACCCCATCAATAACTTCTTTAATATTATGAGGTGGAATATTTGTACTCATGCCTACCGCAATACCAGAAGAACCATTAATTAATAAATTAGGAACTCTTGCTGGCAGAACTTCTGGTTCTTGTAAGGTACCATCAAAATTTTCACTAAAATCTACAGTTTCTTTATTAATATCTAATAGTAATTCTGTAGTTATACTGGTCATTCTTGCTTCTGTATACCTCATTGCTGCAGCTGAGTCACCATCAATCGAACCAAAGTTTCCATGCCCATCAACTAACTGGTAACGATAAGAAAAATCTTGTGCCATTCTAACCATAGTATCATATACAGCAGTATCTCCATGAGGATGATATTTACCTAAAACTTCTCCTACAATTCTAGCTGATTTTTTATGTGACTGAGTTGGTTTCATTCCTAATTCATTCATAGCATACAAAATTCTTCTATGAACTGGCTTTAAACCATCTCGTACATCTGGTAAGGCACGACCTACTATAACACTCATTGCATAATCAATATAAGCTTCCTGCATTTCATCTTCAATACCTACTATCTTTACACTATCATTTAATTCTTCCATAAAATATCCTCCTAAACATCTAAATTCTGAGCTTCTTTGGCGTGACTTTGGATAAATTCACGACGGGGTTTAACTTTATCTCCCATTAATTTCGTAAATATTTTGTCTGCCATAATAGCATCATTTATTTTTACCTTTAATAGTGTTCTATTTCCAGGATTCATTGTAGTGTCCCACAATTGTTCTGGGTTCATTTCACCTAACCCTTTATATCTCTGTAAAGAAACTCTATTTGAACCAATTTCATTTAGTAAATTTTGTAGTTGTCTATCATTATAAACATATTTCTTTTTTCTTCCTTTAGTCACTTTATAAAGAGGAGGTTGAGCAATATAAATATGTCCTCTTTCAATTAAAGGTTTCATATAACGATAAAAGAAGGTTAATAATAAAGTTCTAATATGGGCTCCATCTACATCAGCATCAGTCATAATAATAATTTTTTCATATCTGAGGTTATTAATCTCAAATTCATCTGCTATACCAGCACCTAAAGCAGTAATTAAAGCTCTTATTTCTTTATTATTTAGAATTTTATTCAGTCGAGCCTTTTCAACATTCAAAATCTTACCTTTTAGTGGTAAAATAGCTTGGAATTTTCTATCTCTTCCCTGTTTAGCAGAACCTCCTGCAGAATCCCCCTCAACTATATATATTTCACTTTTTTCTGGATCACGAGACGAACAATCAGCTAATTTTCCTGGTAGGGAAGTACTTGTTAGGGCACTCTTCCGCTTTGTTAAATCCCTTGCTTTCTTAGCAGCTTTCCTAGCCCTAGCAGCAGTAAGTGATTTCTCTACGATTTTTTTTCCAACTTTAGGGTTTTCCTCTAGAAAAGTACTTAATTTGTGGGATACAATTGAATCTACAACCCCTCTTATTTCTCTATTGGCTAGTTTAGTTTTAGTTTGACCTTCAAATTGAGGCTCAACTAATTTTATGTTTATTATAGCTACAATTCCTTCTCTAATATCATCTCCTAAAAGATTATTATCATTTTTCTTAAGAAAGTTACTCTTTCGAGCATAGTCATTAACCGTTCTTGTTAAGGCACTTTTAAATCCGCTGAGATGAGTACCCCCTTCATGAGTATTGATATTATTAGCAAATGTAAATATTTTATCTACATAATTAGTATTATATTGAATTGCAACTTCAATTTGAGCATCGTTTACTTCCTCTTCAAAAAAAACAACCTCTTCATGTAAGGTAGTCTCATGTTTATTTATTTCTTTTACAAATGAAATAATTCCACCTTCATATTTAAAGTTTTGCTCGATCACTTCTTTTTTTCTAGTATCAACTATTTTAATTTCAATACCTTTATTTAAATACGCTAACTCTTTTAACCTTTGAGCTAGGATTTTATATTTATATTTAATGTTCTCAAAAATTTCTTCATCAGCTTTAAATGTAATCTTAGTTCCAGTCTTATCAGTTTTATCTATTACTTTTAATTCTTCTTCTGGAATTCCTCTTTGATATCGCTGATAATAAACTTCATTATTTCTCCAAACTTCTACTTCTAACCATTCTGATAAAGCATTAACTACAGATACTCCAACACCATGTAAACCACCGGAAACTTTATAACTTTTCCCATCAAATTTACCTCCAGCATGCAATACAGTCATTACAACTTCAACAGCTGGCTTTTTCATTTTTGAATGTGCTGAAACTGGAATACCACGTCCATTATCGATTATTGTAATCACATTATCGTCTTTAATCTGAACTTCAATTTGATCACAGTAACCAGCTAATGCTTCATCTATACTATTATCAACAACTTCATAAACTAAATGATGCAATCCCTTTTCTCCAGTACTTCCTATATACATACCTGGTCGTTTACGAACAGCTTCTAGTCCCTCTAACACTTGAATCTGTTCTGCATTATAATTCAATTCTCTTTCCATTATAAAACCCCCGTTTAAACTTATTAAACTGTGATTAATTAATCACAGTTTAGGTTATCTTTAACGTTTACTCTTTTAGCTAATGTATTTGATGAAATCATTGAGTAATAAACTGTTTCATCTGTAACAACAAAAGATTTCGGATCCCCTCCAGAGTAATCAATTATAAACCCCTCTTCTTCAGCTATTTTTAAAAAATTTTCTGTTTCCTTTGAATAAGTCGTGGCTTCTAAGTCAGCTATCAAAACAACATCTTTAAGAGAGATAGTATTTCCCTTTCCTAGATGCAACATAGATTAATTTTCCTCCTTATAATTGTTGATAAATCTTCATGTAATTTGTTCCAATTATTTCTTTAATTAATCTATTAGTTAAATTGGTTGGTTTTATTTCTGTCTTTAACATTACATAATTTTGGATTAGTACTTTTACTTGTTTAGATTCTACTTTCTTTTCTAAAGCCTTTATTATTAATTGATCTATTTTAGTTTTTAATTTTTTAAGTAAACTATTTTTTATTGATTCAAATTCTTTTTTTGTTAAGTTAGGATAAATTTCGACAATATCTTCATGTTTAACCCAAGGACTACTAGACAATAAATTTTCAATCTCTAAACTAAGTTCTTTATTATTCTTTAATTCACAAATTGGACACTTATTATTATTTGGTGAAATCAAAACTGAGCAATCAGGACAAACTTTCCAACTATTTGTTTTCTTCCATTTATTCTTTTCTTTAAATGTTTTTATTAACTTGTACAAGTTATCTTTTAATTTAGGATCTGAAATTTTTTGTGTTATTTCTTCTATATCTTTTTGTTCTTGCGAATTTAATTTAATCTCTTGCTCCTTGTTTTGTCCTTTAATTTGTAATTTTCTTTTACTCTTAGAGATACTACCCACTTTAAACCTGATATCTTTAACTAGGTTTAAGTCCAATTTATCATTTATTTTGGTTGTTAACTTTTTTTTCATAAATAACAACTGATGAGCCCACGTAGGATCATCTACTGTTATAAATAAAATCCCGTTATTAATATATTTTGCTTGTGTATGAAGATTAATTTCTTTTTTGTTAATCTTCTCCCAAAGATCTAATACCTGTTTCTCCTTAATTTTATTTTCAATTCCTAATTGGTTTAAAGTATTATCTAAAATTTCTTTGATAGATTTAGGCATTGTTATCCCTCAATCACGGATCCTTTCTTGATTTTAAAAAATTTATGTTTTCCATTAAATTCTTGTACCTGTTTTAAATGAGTAGTTGTAATGAAAGTCTGAATCTTATTTTGAATTACTTTTAACAATTTAAAACGTCGTCCCTCATCTAATTCTGAAAACACATCATCTAGTAAAAGTATTGGATATTCTCCTATTTCTGCTTTCATAAATTCTAATTCAGCTAACTTAATGGCTAAAGCAGTCGTTCTTTGTTGTCCTTGAGAGCCGAACTTTCTTATATCTATATTATTTACAATTAAGGAAATATCATCCCTATGCGGACCAACTTTTGTAACTCCATGTTCAATTTCCCGTTCTCTTTTTTTGTTTAATAGATATTTGAATTGCTCTTTGATCTCTTGAATTGAGCTTTCAGTATTAATTTCTAATTTAGTATCATACTTTAACAAAAGTGTTTCTTTGCCATCAGTGATCTTTCGTTGCATTAATTTAGCTAAAATACTTAACTTATCAAGTGCTTCTAACCTTCTCTTTATAATTTTACTTCCTGTATCAATTAATTGTTGCTCCCAGACTTGTAACATATGTTGAGGAATATTATTATCTCTGATTTCTTTTAGTAGATTATTTCTTTGTTTTAAAATTTTTCCATATTCTGTTAATAAGTGTTTGTAATAAGAGCTGATTTGAGAAACCTCTAAGTTAATAAATTTTCTTCTTCGACTAGGACTGCCTTTAACTAAGCTTAAATCTTCTGGAGAAAAAATAACTATATTCAGATAACCAACTAGGTCACTTATTCGCTGTAATTTATTAGAATTAATTTTAATTATTTTGTTTCTTCCTTGATAGTTAACTTCTAGTTGGTAATTTTGACTCTTTTTTATTAATTCTCCCTTTATATAAAAATTATCTTTATTCCAGTTAACCAATTCAGAATCTAAATTAGTCCGATGGGAATTTCCAGTTCCCAATAGATATATAGCTTCTAAAATATTAGTTTTCCCTTGAGCATTAGCACCAACAATTAAATTTAAATTTTGATTGAATTTTAAGTGCTGGTGCTTATAATTTCTAAAATTTTTTAAATAAAGCTGGGATAAAAACAATGTAGCCTACCCACTCCCTAACTAAGTAGTTATTTGATATTTATGGTCATTGTATTGAATTACATCACCTTCTGTTAAGACTCTACTTCTCTTCTTTTCTACTTCTTGGTTTACCATTACTTTTCCTGCTTGAATGATCAATTTTGCTTCTCCTCCTGTACTAACTATGTTGGTCCATTTTAAAAATTGATCTAGATTAATAGTTTCAGTCTTCAACTTGATTTTTTTCATGAAATCACCCTCCTTTTATAAGTTGATTAAGCACTTCTTACTGGCATAATTACATAAATATATTTTTGTTCTGAACTAGTTTCGATAACGCCTGGAGCTAATGGTCCTGACAATTTAATATTAACTTCTTCATCAGAAATCACTTTTAGAGCATCTAAAACATATTTAGCATTAAAGGCAATTTCAGTTTCTTGACCCAATAAAGAAATAGGAACTTCCTCATATGCTTGACCAATTTCAGGAGCATTAGAAGTGATAATCAATTTATCTTCATTGAAATTAATTTTAATGATATCAGAATCTTCTTTAGCTAATAAAGCTGCTCGTTTAGTAGCTTGTAATAACTCTTTTGTATCAACTGATACTTCTGTTTCTGAAGCATCTGGAATGACTTGTTTGTAATTTGGGAATTGTCCTTCTATCAATCTTGATACAACTGAAATTCCAGAAAATTTAAATAAAATTTGATTATCAGTAAGAATAACCTCAACCCTTTCTTCTTTGTTATCTAATAGTTTTGTTAATTCTTGTAGAGTGGTATTAGGAATTATTGCTTTAGTCAAGTCACTTTTTTTATTATCAGTAACATCTTCTTTGTAAGCAAGACGATAAGTATCCGTAGCAATTAACTTTATATCTTTGTTTTCAAGTAATAACAAACCTCCAGATAAAAATGGTTTATTTTCATCTTTAGAAGTTGCAAATTTAATTTGCTCAATTATTTTTTTTAATTTTTGTTGTTCAACTGTAAATATTGTTCCTGAATCAATTTCAGGTAATAATGGAAATTCATCTGCTGGTGAACCATGGATATTAAATTGAGAGTTTCCACATTTAATTTGAGCAGTGTTATTAGATGTTTCAGCTGATAAAATTATTTCTTGATTAGGTAGTTCTCTAATAATATTAGCAAAATGTTGTGCAGGTAAAACAATAGAACCATCTTGGATAATTCCAGTATCAACATAACACTCTATTCCTATTTCTAAATCGGTACCAACAAGTTTTAATTTACCTTTTTCTGTTTTTAGTAATATTCCTGATAAAATAGGTAAAGTTGTTTTTGATGAGACTGCTTTTCGTACTGTTTGAATTCCTTGATAAAATTCTTTCTGTTGAAGTTTAATTCTCATTTTTGAAACCTCCTTATTCATTATATCACAATTAATTAATTTTTATCTATTTTAGGTTTATGTAGTTACTTACATAAAACACTATTATTATTTTTTTATTTTAAAAGATAGTAGTAGTAGTAGTAGGGGCTGTGGATAATGTTGATAAGTTGGCTCAGCCCTTGATACAATAGTAATTGTGCCTGTGGACAAGTTGTGGACAAGTTGTGGATAGTTATCCACATATCCACAACTTGATACTTTCTGTTTGATTATCCACAAAAAAAGAAGGATATCCACAGGATATCCACAAGTTATCCACAGGGTTATCCACAGGTTGTTGAGTTGTTTTGTTGATCTATTTAAGGTTTTTTTATTTGATTTGTTAATTTATTTATAGTACTTTCAAAGTTTGGTTCTTCTTTTATTTTAGTTTTAATTTTATTATACGCATGTAATACTGTGCTGTGATCTCTCCCTCCAAACCTATTACCAATTTGAGGTAGAGAAAGATCGGTTAATTTTCTTGAAATATACATTGCTATTTGACGTGGAAAAGCAATTGCTCTTGTTCTTTTTTTAGATTTCATATCTTCGATTCCAATTCCATAATGTTGTGCAACGACTTTCTTAATTAGATTAGTTGTAATTTCTTTAGGTTTTCTAGTAACTGAAGAATCACTTACGATATCTTTAAGTGCTTCTTGAGCCAGATTGATTGTAATATTTGCATTAATTAATGATGAATAAGCAACTACTCTAATTAAAGCTCCTTCTAACTCGCGAATATTTGATTTTATTTTATTAGCAATATAAACTAGTACATTATTTGGAATATCAAGGTCTTCCAAAGTTGCTTTTTTCTTCAAAATAGCTATTTTAGTTTCTAGATCTGGTTTTTGGATGTCAGTAATAAGTCCCCATTCAAATCTTGATCTCAATCTTTCTTCTAAAGTAGGTATTTCTTTAGGGGGGCGATCACTGGAGATAATAATTTGCTTATTAGCATCATGCAAAGCATTAAAAGTATGAAAAAATTCCTCTTGAGTTCTTTCTTTACCAGCTAAAAACTGAATATCATCAATCAATAGGATATCAATATTTCGATATTGATCCCTGAATTCTATAGTTTTGTCATATCTAATGGAATTAATTAGTTTATTAGTAAATTTTTCCGAAGTTAAGTACATGACTTTCATATTAGAATTATGGTGTAAAGTGTAATTTCCAATTGCATGCATTAAATGAGTTTTTCCTAGACCGACATCCCCATAAATAAAAAGAGGATTATAAGCTTTAGCTGGAGCTTCTGCTACTGCCAGAGAAGCTGCATGAGCAAAGCGGTTGCTATTACCAATAACAAAAGTATCAAAGGTATATTTAGAATTTAAGACGGAAGGATTATCTTTTTGTTTGCTTTTTTCTTCCAATGTTTTTGAGTCATCTTCCAAAATTATTTCCTCAGTTTCTTTTAGTTGCGGGATAGTGAATTTAATATTATAAGAATCATTGGTTATTTCTGAAATTGTTTCTTTGATTAGATTAGAATATCTTGTTTCTAGCCAATCTTTAGCAAACTCATTTGGAACTTCAATAACGAGTGAGTTGCCTTGAATTGTGACTATTTTAGTTGATTTAAACCATGTTTCAAAGCTTGGTTTACTTAGCTTAGTTTCAATTTTACTCATTGTCTTGTTCCATAATTTTTTTGGAGTTTTTTCAAGCACAGTACAACCTCCTAGAAAAGTTATCCACAAAATGTTGACATTTTGTGGATGGTTTATTTGTTATCTAAAAATAAAGCTAAAAAAAGAATTAGTTATCCACAATAAGTACTTGACTTGGGTGAACAACTAATTTTATAAATTTAAGTAGTCAAATTATTAAATTTTAGGACATTAAATTCTAGAGAAATTAAACTCTAGATACAAATTAATAATAACAAATTATTAACAACTTATCAACAAGTTTTGTGGATAATTTATTAAAATAATTTAATTAGTCTTGACATGTCCTGACTAGATAATCTATAATTTAGTATAGTGTCTTAGTTAGATTATAAAATATTGTCAATTTAGCTGCTCTAGTTTTAGGGAGGAACTTTTAATGGTCAAAGATGGAAAGTTGAAAAAGACATATGAATTTAGGAAAGTTTATAAAAAAGGAAAGTCTGTTGCTAATCGATTACTTGTTCTATATGTATTATTTACTGGAGATTCGAATAGAAGAGTAGGATATTCAGTTACTAAGAAGGTTGGTAATGCTGTTGTTAGGAATAGAGTGAAAAGGGTTTTAAGAGAAGTTTATAGACATAATAATAGTAAATTGGTTTCAGGAATTGATCTTGTTTTGATTGCACGAAAGCCAATTGTGAACGCATCTTATCAACAGATTGAAAATAGATTGAATCATTTATTTAGGAAAGCTAAAATATTGAAAGGTTGATCTGATGAGTAAACTAATTAGTAAGGTATTAATCAATTTGATTAGATTTTATCAATCCTTTATTTCTCCCTTGAAGCTAAGGAGGAGTTGTCGTTTTCACCCTACTTGTTCTGAATATACAGTTAGAGCACTTATAAAATATGGGGTTTTAAAAGGAGGAATTAAGGCAGTTGGTAGAATTTTTAAATGTCATCCATTTAATTCTGGAGGATATGATCCAGTAGATTAAATTACTTGGGAGGGTTTATTTTGATAAATTTATTTTCAGTAGGGGTATTTGGATGGTTAGGAGAATTCATGAAAAATTTATTGACCCAGTTATATGGTTTTACTGGGAGTTATGGTTCAGCGATTATTTTATTAACTCTAAGTATTAGGTTGCTTTTATTTCCATTAGTATCCAAACAAACACGTTCTATGAAAAAAATGCAAGAGTTACAACCTTTGATGGAAGAATTAAAGGAGAAGTATGGTGACGACAAGGAAAAATATCAAGAGGAGACAATGAAGTTATATCAAAAACATAAAGTAAATCCTGCGGCAGGCTGTTTACCATTACTTGTTCAAATGCCAATTTTAGTTGCTCTATTTAGGGCGTTGCAGGATTGGGAAGAATTAGTAGGGGAATCTTTCTTATTAATTCCTGATTTAAGTGGACCTTATCTACCTTTAGTTATCTTAACTGGTTTAGTAATGTTAGGACAAAGTTTAATGACTCAAAAACTATCAGGTAAAGAAGGAAATAATAAGATGGCATTATTTATGCCACTATTTATTATTTTAATTGGATTTAGATTACCGGCTGGTGTTTTAGTGTATTGGTTTACTTCTAATTTGATCATGGCAGTTCAGCAATACTTTTTATATAAGGAACCTGCTGATTTAAAGGAGGAATCAACTTAAAATGGAGAGGGTCATTGTAACAGGGGAGACGATTCAAAAGGCCCTTACTAAAGGAGTAGAAAAATTAGGAGTAGGTAAAAAAGATGTAGATTATGAAGTATTAGAAGAGGCTAAATCAGGCTTTTTAGGTTTATTTGGGAAGAAAGATGCTAAACTAGAGGTAATTAAAAGGTTAAATAAAACTGAGTTAGCTAAGAATTTTTTAGAGGAAATTATTGAGCAGATGGAGTTAGATTTGACAATTAAAGTTATTGATAAAGATTCAACTAATAAAAGAATAACTTTAGATATAACTGGCGATGAATTAGGGATTATTATCGGATATAGAGGGAAAACTTTAAACTCATTGCAGTATTTAACTAATTTAGCAGTTAATAAAGGTAATAGTGAATATGTACGAATAATTGTAGATGCTGAAGGTTATCGAGAACGACGGGAGAAAACGTTAGAAAAATTAGCTTTTCGTATGGCAAAGAAAGCTAAAAAGAAAAGAAGAAGAGTGATGTTGGATCCAATGCCTGCTCATGAAAGAAAGGTTATTCATAGAGCTTTGCAAAATAAATCTGGTATTTCTACTTATAGTGAGGGAGAAGAACCTTATCGCAAGGTAGTTATTGTAGCTGACTAAGATTTAAGCCCAGTATTCTAGAATACTGGGCTTGTTTAATTGTTAATTAAAAATATTGATTTAGGGTAATCTATTAATTAGAGGTGATATGGATGTATGTAACTGATACAATTGCTGCTATTTCTACTGCAGTAGGTGAAGGTGGAATTGGGATTGTTAGAATTAGCGGACCAGAGGCTATTGAGATAGCAGAAGAGATCTTCAAAAATAAGAAGGAGAAGAGTCTAATTGAGGTAGATAGTTATACTGCCCATTATGGTCAGGTTATTGATCCGCGTAACCAACAGGTTGTTGATGAAGTGATTACTTTAGTGATGAAAGCACCTAAAACTTATACCACTGAAGATATTGTAGAGATTGATTGTCATGGTGGGCCAATAGTATTACAGAAGATATTAGATGTAGTCTTACATATGGGAGTACGACTAGCTGATCCTGGTGAATTTACAAAACGTGCTTTCTTAAATGGGAGAATAGACTTGGCTCAAGCAGAAGCAATTATAGATTTAATTCGTTCTCAAACTGAAATAGGGTTAGAGGTGGCTATTGATCAGCTAGAAGGTGGTTTATCTAACAAGGTTAATCAGATTAAGGAGGATATAGTTTCTTTATTGGCCCATTTAGAGGCAACTATTGATTTTCCAGAAGACGAGATTGAAGATTTTAATCCCGAACAGTTAGGTGATAGAATTGATGGAGCACTTAAGAAGACAAGTGAGTTATTGGAAACAAGCCAACGGGGTAAAATTTTAAGAGAAGGATTGGAAGTTGCTATTGTCGGGAGACCAAATGTTGGAAAATCAAGCCTACTAAATGCATTATTACGGGAAAACAGAGCGATTGTAACCGAGGTGCCAGGAACGACAAGGGATGTGATTGAGGAAGTAATTAATATTGATGGAATTCCATTAAAGATAATTGATACGGCTGGAATTAGAAAGACAGAGGATAAAGTAGAAAAGATTGGAGTAGAAAAGAGTGAAAAGTTTTTAAAACGAGCAGATCTTGTATTATTAGTACTAGATATAAATCAAGGAATTAGTGCAGAAGATCGTGAATTAATGAGATTGATTAAGAGTAAACAGACAGTTGTTGTTGCTAATAAGTTTGATTTAGATAATAATTTAGATTTAGAAGTTATAGATCAACTTTTACCTCAAGCTCCTGTTGTTAAGACCTCTGCTATAGAGAATCAAGGAATTGATAAGTTAGAGGATGTAATTTCAGATTTAGTATTCAGTGGTGATATTAGAGCTAGTAATCAGACTTTAATTACGAATATGAGGCATAAAAATGCTTTGGATAGAGCTCGCCAGAGGCTATTAGATGTTCAACAAACTTTTGAAAGAAGATTGCCGAATGACTTTATTACGATTGATTTACGGGCAGCTCTAGAGGCAGTTGGAGAGGTTACGGGGGATACAATTGGTGAAGATATTATCGATCAAATTTTTGCTGATTTTTGCTTAGGGAAATAAGGAGGGGGAAAGATGAAGAATTATGATATTATAGTTATTGGAGCAGGACATGCTGGTTGTGAAGCAGCTTTAGCTAGTGCACGAATGGGTTGTAAAACTTTATTATTAACTTTAAATGCTGATCATATTGCTTTAATGCCCTGTAACCCATCAATAGGTGGTCCAGCTAAAGGGCATATTGTGCGAGAGATAGATGCTTTGGGAGGAGAAATGGCTAAAAATATTGATAAGGCTTATATTAATATTAGGTTATTAAACACCTCTAAAGGACCAGCAGTTCATGCTTTACGGGCTCAAGCTGATAAGCATAAGTATCAGTTTGAGATGACTAAAGTCCTACAGAAACAGAATAATTTAGATCTGAAACAGACTGTAGTAACTGATTTGATAGTAGATAATCAACAAGTAACAGGAGTTAAGACGATAACTGGAATGGATTATCAAGCCTTTAAAGTTATCCTGACGACAGGAACTTCACTTAATGGCAAAGTAATTATTGGAGATATTAAATATACTGGCGGTAGACAAGGGGAATTTGCAGCGACTGATTTGGCAGAAAGTTTAACGGAGGCAGGAATTAAATTAGAGAGATTTCAAACAGCAACTCCTCCTAGAATTGATAAGGAATCTGTAGATTTTTCTAAGATGACAATTCATCCTAGTTCGAAAGAAAAAATTCAGTTTTCTTTTTTTCAACCTCGTCAAGAAAGAGAAGATGTTCCCTGTTGGTTGACTTATACTAATCATAAGACTAAGCAGGTAGTTGAAGATAATATTGAACATTCACCGTTGACAACTGGAATTGTTGAAGGGGAAGGGCCAAGGTATTGTCCCTCAATCGATCGTAAAATAATGAGATTTCCTGATAAAAATAGCCATCAGGTATTTGTTGAACCTGAAGGATTACATACTAATGAACTTTACCTTAATGGCCTAACAACGAGTATGCCTGAAGCATTTCAGGTTGATATTATCAGAAGTGTACCTGGTTTAGAAGAAGCCGAGATTATGCGACCTGGTTATGCAGTTGAGTATGATTATATTCCACCATATCAGTTGCAACCAACAATGGAGAATAAGGTAGTTCAAGATCTATATACAGCAGGTCAAATCAATGGAACAAGTGGTTATGAAGAGGCAGCAGCTCAAGGGTTAATGGCTGGAATCAATGCTGTTTTGGCTTTAAAAGGTAAAGAACCATTAATTTTAAAGCGCTCGGATGCTTATATTGGAGTCTTGATTGATGATTTAGTTACTAAAGGAACTAATGAACCATATCGAATGTTGACCTCTCGAGCAGAATATAGATTGATTTTAAGACAGGACAATGCTGATTTGAGATTGAGTTCAATTGGTCATCGTTTAGGATTGATCAGTGAGCAGCAATATCAGCAGGTTGAAGATAAACGTAAAGCTATTGCTAAAAATTTAGAGAAATTAAATGATATTCAAATTACCCCAACTAAAAAGGTATTAGAAGCACTCAAGGAATTGGGTAGTGGAGGTTTAAAGAAACCTGTCAGCTTAGCTACTATCTTAGAAAGACCAAAGATAGATTATCAAAATTTAGATAAATTTACTTCTGAAGTGCCAGAGGTTACTCCAGAGATAGCAGAACAATTGGAGATTAGGACTAAATATCGGGGTTATATTGATCGCCAATTGAGTCAGGTTGAGAAGTTTAAACAGAGGGAAGATAAAAGGATTCCTGAAGAGATTGATTATCAAAGCTTAGATAATTTACGGAAAGAAGCTAGAGAGAAGTTAGAGCGGATTAGACCAGTATCTGTAGGACAGGCTTCTCGAATTTCTGGAGTTTCACCAGCTGATATTTCAGTCTTGATGATTCATTTGGAAGAGCTACAAAGAGGAGGAAGGCAAGATGACTGATTATGATGTGATTGTGGTAGGAGCAGGACATGCTGGTTGTGAGGCAGGTTTAGCTGCTGCTCGAATGGGATTTAAGAGTTTGGTATTGACTATTGATTTAGATAATATTGCTTTGATGCCTTGTAATCCTGCTATTGGCGGGCCAGCTAAGAGCCATATTGTACGGGAGATAGATGCTTTAGGAGGAGAAATGGCTAAAAATATTGATAAGACTTGTATTCAGTTAAGGATGTTGAATACAGGTAAAGGGCCAGCAGTTCATGCTTTACGGGCTCAAGCTGATAAGAAGATCTATCATCTGAAGATGAAAGAGACATTAGAGCGGGAAGAAAATCTTGATTTACGGCAAGGGATGGTAGAGGAGTTAATTGTTGAGCAGGATATTGTAACAGGAGTTAGGATTAAAAGTGGGGTTGAATTTAAAGGGAAGAAGGTTATTTTAACGACGGGAACCTTCTTGAAAGGTGAGATAATTATTGGAGAGAGAAGATTTAACTCTGGTCCGCATAATCAATTTCCCTCTAATGTATTATCTGATTATTTAAAAGAATTAGGTTTTGAGTTAAGACGATTTAAGACAGGTACGCCTCCTAGAGTCGATAAGCGAACTATAGATTTTAGTCAATTAGAAAAACAACCTAGCATTGATCGACCGATAGCTTTTTCTTTTACTAATCAACAGATTGATAATCAACTGGAACGTCGTGATTGTTGGATGGTCTATACTAATCAGCAGACTCATCAAGTAATTATGGATAATCTAGAGCGTTCTCCAATGCATTGCGGTCAGATTGAAGGGGAAGGGGCTCGTTATTGTCCTTCAATTGAGACTAAGGTCGATAGATTTCCTGATAAGGATCGCCATAAGGTTTTTGTTGAGCCTGAGGGAGAATATATTTATGAAATGTACTTATCCGGTTTTTCTACTTGTTTACCGGTAGATGTTCAGGTTGAAATGTTACGGACATTAGATGGATTTGCAGAAGCAGAGATTATTAGACCTGCGTATGCAATCGAATACGACTCTATTGATCCTACCAGGTTAAAACCATCATTAGAGACTAAACGGGTCAAAAATTTATATACAGCGGGCCAAATTAATGGAACAAGTGGTTATGAGGAAGCAGCAGCTCAAGGTTTGTTAGCTGGAATCAATGCTGTTCTAGCATTAAAGGAAGAGGATCCATTTATTTTGAAACGCTCTGATGCCTATATTGGAGTTTTAATCGATGATTTAGTTACTAAAGGAACTGAAGAACCATATCGAATGCTGACTTCTCGAGCTGAGTATAGGTTGGTTTTAAGACAAGATAATGCAGATTTAAGGTTAACTCCTCTAGGTTATCAGTTGGGATTGATTGCTGAGGAAAGATTTGAGAAATTTGAAACTAAAAAGGAAGCGATTGAAGAGGAAATGACTCGCTTAAAAGAGACTACTATTTATCCTGAAGAAGAGATTCAAAAGCAGTTAGAGGATTTAGGTAGTACTAAGTTGAAGAATAAGGATAATCTAGGGAGGTTAATTAAGAGACCAGAGCTTGATTATGAATTGTTGGCTCCACTTGATTCGAACCGACCGGATCTATCCTATGATGTCCAAGAAGAAGTTGAAATTCAATTGAAATATGAAGGTTATATTAAAAAGCAATTAAAACAGATTGAAAAACAGAGAGAGTTAGAAGATAAAAAGATCCCTGAAGGGATAGATTATCAGCAGATAGAAGGTCTAAGAATTGAAGCTAGAGAGAAACTAGGTCAGATTAGACCGGTATCTATCGGACAGGCTGCTCGTATCTCTGGAGTTTCTCCAGCAGATATATCGGTGTTGACCGTTTATTTGGAGCAGATCAGTAGGAATGAGGAGGAGTAATTGATGGAAGAGAAAGAACTATTAGTAACTGGTGCTCAACAGTTAGGAGTTGAGTTGACTGAGGAGCAGATAGATAAATTTATAGATTATCTAGAAATATTACAAGAGTGGAATCAAAAGATGAATTTAACTGCTTTAGATACTGCTCGAGAAATTATTGTCAAGCATTTTTTAGATTCATTAACTTGCCTAGTAGAGTTGGATCTGACTGGAAGAGAGAAAGTAATTGATGTGGGGACGGGAGCTGGATTTCCTGGAGTACCTCTTAAGATAATTTATCCCCAACTTAAATTAACCTTACTTGATTCATTAAGAAAACGAACTAATTTTTTAAAACAATTATGCTATAAATTAAACTTAGAAGGAATAGAATTTATCCATGGTAGGGCAGAGGATTATGGGCAAGATCAAAATTATCGAGAGCAATATGACTATGTAGTAGCTAGAGCAGTAGCTTCTTTAAATATTTTAGTTGAATATACCCTACCTTTTGCTAGAATAAATGGTAGATTGATTGCTCAAAAAGGTTCTGAAGCTGAACAAGAGGTAATAGAAAGCCAACAAGCAGTGCAAAGCTTAGGAGGTGCAATTTTTGATCTAAGAAAGGTCAATTTGCCTTATAGTGAGGCAGAACGCCATTTAGTTGTGATCGATAAAATGGCTCAGACCCCTGTCCAATATCCCCGCCGAGCAGGGAAACCTAAAAAAAGTCCATTATAGTTAAATTAGAAAGTGGAGTAAAAAATCCCTTCCTCCCGGGAGGAAGGGATTTTTTTGGATATCAAACGGGAACAGTTTATAGAATTTGGCAAACTAATTAAAAGGGGGAGCAAGATGATATATCTAGATAATGCAGCTACTACATGGCCTAAACCAGAACAAGTTTATCAAGCAATGGATAATTTTATGAGAAATTATGGGGCCAACCCTGGACGGGCTGGACATCAGATGGCTAATCAAGCGGGAAAGATAATTTTTACTACCAGAAAACTGGTTGCTAGATTATTTAATGCTGCCAGTATACAGGAGATTATTTTTACTGCTAATGCCACTGAAGCGTTGAATTTAGCAATCAAAGGATATTTAAAGCCAGGCGAGCATCTAATTACTACTAGTTTGGCCCATAATTCTATCTTACGACCAGTTAAAGAGCTAGAAAAGCGAGGGGTAGAAGTATCGATCATAGAGGCTGATCGGCAGGGACAAATTCAAGCTGAGAAGATAAAGAATGCTATTCGAAAAAATACTAAATTAGTAGTAATGGCTCATGCTTCTAATGTGACAGGAACTTTATTACCGATTAAGGAAGTCGGTCAATTAGTGGCAGATTCTGAGGTTAAGTTATTGGTTGATGCTGCTCAAACAGCAGGTGTCTATCAGATCGATGTACAAAAGTTAGGAATTGATATGTTAGCTTTTACTGGACATAAAGGCTTGTTTGGCCCGCAGGGAACGGGAGGATTATATCTTAAGGAAGGAATTGAATTAGAACCATTAATTCAAGGGGGGACTGGTAGTTATTCAGAAGATCTTAATCAACCTAAGTTAAGACCTGATCTTTATGAGAGTGGAACACCAAATACAGTTGGGATTGTGGGTTTAAAAGCAGGGATAGAGTTTGTGTTAGCAGAAGGGGTGGATAAGATTAAAGAGCATGACAATGATCTTGTAATGTATTTACAAGATCAACTAAAGCAGATACCAGAGGTAACCCTATATGGTGCAGCAGATTTAAAGCAACAGGTTCCGTTAGTAGCATTCAATCTTGGGTTTGAAAATTCAGGAGAAATTGGTTATGTTTTAGACAAGGCTTTTAATATTGCGGTTAGAACTGGGCTGCATTGTGCACCTTTGGTTCATAAATCTCTAGGAACTTTAGAACAAGGGATTATAAGAGTAAGTCCTAGTTGTTTTAATACTAAAGAGGAAATAGAGGAATTTATTACTGCTATTAATGAAATAGCTGGTGAAATTTAACTGAAGATTTAGTAATAAATACTAAAGGAGACTAACATGAGAGGGACAATAGTTAACACAGTAGCAATTGTAATTGGAGGAAGTTTGGGAATCTTATTAGGAAATAGGTTGGCAGAACGATTTAAAAAGATTGCAATGCAAGGGTTAAGTTTGGCAGTTTTATTGCTTGGGTTTAAAATGGCTTTAGGAACTGAAAGTCCAGTTTATATTATTTTTGCTTTACTGTTAGGCGGACTGATTGGAGAAGGAATTAATATTGAGAAGAAACTAAAGCAATTAGCAAGGTGGTTTGAATCGTTATTAAGTAATCAAGGACAAATAGCTGAAGGCTTTGTTCAATGTAGTTTGATTTATTGTGTAGGGGCAATGGCTATTATGGGTGCTATTCAAGATGGGTTACAACAAGACCCTTCTATTTTATACGCTAAATCACTACTGGATGGTTTTTCTGCAGTTGCTTTTGCTTCAACACTAGGGATAGGAGTTGTCTTATCAGCTATACCTGTTTTTGTGTATCAAGGAATAATTACTTTATTAGCTGCTCAAGTTACAGTAATTTTGACTTCAGCTGTAATTACTGAAATGACAGCTGTTGGTGGGTTGTTGATTTTTGCTATTGGATTAAATTTATTAGAAATAACCGAGATTAAAGTAGGTAATTTATTACCAGCCATTGCTGTAGTTATATTTTTGGTATATTTATTTTAGTTTAATTACATAAATTTTTAATAATTATATTTATAATGAAATATTAGCAGTTAACAAGTAATTATTTTATAATTAGTAATTTAAATTTTAATTTCCTATCTTAAAAAAAAAAGGAAAATAGTTCTTTATGTAGAATATGTGTACTAGATGTTAGATTATCAAAACTGGAGGGGCAGTAATATGTCATATTATAAGCAAAAAGAAAAGGTAACAATTAAAATTGTTCCTCATACACAAAAGGATATACTTACTTTACGAATCTCAAAAAAATTGATTAAATTTATTTCAACTTTAATGCTAGTTGGCTTATTGGGTTTAGTGGGGGCGTTGTATTATTATAATCGGCAGTATGATTTTTCCTTACAGCGAATTGAGCAACTGATTCATTATAGGGAAGAAAATGTAGAATTAGTTGAAAAAAATCAGTACTTACATGATAAGTTGGCCGAGATTTCACAGCAGACAGAACAGATTGAGGTGAAATTTAATAATATTAAACGGGAGAATGAGAAGATTAAAGAATTAATAGATTCTCAGGAAGAGTTTAGCAGTAAAGAATTTGAATTTAATGATTCTAATGATTATGCAATTCAAACGGTTGATTATAGTCAATTTAATGATTCTAGTAAAGAATTAGTTCAACATACAGAATCTACTATTAGAAGGTTACAAACATCTTTACCACAAAAGCAGGAAGAATTAAATTACTTAGAGAGGGATATTGAAGAGTATAGTGATTATTTAGCCGCAAGACCAGAGGGGTGGCCAATTAAAAATAAAGAAGGAAGAATAACCTCTACCTTTGGGGAACGCTTCCATCCAGTTTTAGAGCGGAAGAGCTTTCATAATGGAATTGATATAGCAGTTTGGTATAATCATAAAGTGATTGCTACTGGAGAGGGAACAGTAGTTGAGGCAGGAAATAAAGGGGGATATGGTCGGGTTGTGGTTATAGACCATGGCTTTGGTTATCAAACTTTATATGCTCATAATAATCGATTATTAGTCAGAGTAGGCGATAAGGTAGAGCGAGGAGAAACAATAGCTTTATCTGGTAGTTCTGGTATAAGTACGGGTCCTCACCTTCATTATGAAGTTCATTTTAATGATGAACCAATTGATCCGATTGATTACATAAGATAGATTGATATTTCATGGGATAATTTTATTAGATATTGTGTATTAAACTTATATTAGTTGGAATAAGGGGGCTAAAAATAATGTTTGGAAGTAAAAAGAAGAAAAAGAGTAAAAACACTAAAGATGTAGGAACTGTAATAAGTGCTGGCACAAAGATTCAAGGGGAAATTAAAGTTGATGAATCAATTAGGATTGATGGGGAAATAGAAGGAAAGTTAGAAGTTGAAGGTGATATTTTTATTGGCAAACAAGGGAAACTAAGAGCAGATGTTAAAGGTGCTAACATAATGATTGCAGGAGAGGTAGAAGGAGATGTTATAGCAGAAGGCAAACTAGAAATTGTTACTACTGGAAAGTTAATTGGAGATATTTTTATCTCAAATTTAATTATTCATGATGGGGCTATATTTAAAGGAAATAGTACATCTAAGATGGCTGAAAGCAAGGAAGAAAAAACTCCTAAAGATGATAATAGCAAAAAAAAAAGAAATAAATCGGCTTAAGGTTAAACAAGTTAGCGATGAGAAGGTTTTAAAACAGGCTTTAAAGTTAAGACAAGAAGTATTTGTTAAAGAACAAAAGGTACCGGCAAAGCTAGAATTTGATGGTAAAGATAAAGAGGCAGCTCAATTTATAGCTCAGTCAACTGGTAAAATAGTAGGGACTTGTCGGTTACTTACAAATGGGAAAGTTGGAAAAATAGAAAGAATGGCTGTTATAAAGGAATGTAGAGGACAAGGGGTAGGTTCTGCTTTATTGACCGAGGTTATTAAGGTGGCTAAGAAAAGAAGTTTATCTGAACTTATTATTCATGCTCAATTGCAAGTTAAAGATTTTTATCTAAATCATGATTTTGAAGTTATATCTGATCAAGTTTTTACCGAAGCAGGAAGTAAACATGTTAAAATGGGTATGAAATTATAACAATAAGGCTTTAATCTTTTAAAAGATTAAAGCCTTATTTAATTTGTTGATAAACTTTTCTGATCCCTTGAACTAACGAATAAGAGATGATTTTAGCCATTTTGACTACTAAACTTAGTCGAGTACTCTGTAAAACGAAGTACTCCATGTATCCTGAAACGTTGACTAGACCTGTTATATGCATATTACCGACTTTAGGTAATTTTTTATCAACGCCTGAACCAGGTTTTAGTGGCCCTTCATTAACACAGATTGAACCTACACTATTACTTTTTCCTAATCCAGCATCGATAGCAATGATAAATGAGTCAGGGTATTTTTGATTGATAGATTCTAGTTTATTATTTAAATTAGTGGCATGAATTGGCGAGTTTAAGGTACCAAAGACTCTAATACTGTTATTTAATTTAAAATTAGATAATTTTGAACCAGTTAAGGGTCCTAGAGAATCTCCTGTTGAGCGATCGGTTCCAATGCAGATTACTGCTAACTTTTGTTTGAGGGGATTATAAATTTGTTCTAACTGGTTATTGATTATTTTTTTAAGATTGGTCATTGCCAAAGGATCATCAATATGTACTCGATTACGACTCAATAACTCGTGGCGATTAAAATTAGTTGATTTAGTCGAAGATATATTTTGATAACTTGAATAACAATTTTGGCAAAAGAACTTTTTTTGAGCAATTAATTTTGGGCTATCTAATATCTTGCCGCAATAATAGCAACTAACTTGTTTGTTATTTTTCATTGGTTCCCCCCTTACTTAATATATAGTGCTCTCAGCTAAATTTAGTTTTATTATCACAATTTTTATCGAACACCTATGACTTTAGGAACTAGAAGACAACTGAAATTTTCATCTTTCAATAGTTTAGTTGAGAATGCTAAATTTAAATCATACGTTTAGTGAATCAGAATTATTTTATGATTAATCATAGACTGTCCCTTACTTACTCTTAATGTATGTAATTATCCTTTTAATTAAACTGTAAATTATTACCTTGATTTATTAAAGGTAAGAGTAATATAGATGTGTAGAGGGGGGATTACTTTGAAGTTAGGAGTAACTATGAAAATAACAGTAACCTATATAGGAGCGGTAATAGGAGCTGGATTTGCTTCGGGACAAGAAATATTTCAGTTCTTTATTATCTATAGAAATAATGGTTTGTTAGGAATAATTTTAGCGGGAATAATTTTTAGTATATTAGGCGTCAACATTGTTTACATTGGAAAGAATTTAAGTGTAGCTAATTATCAGCAATTATTTTATAGACTTGCTGGAAAGAAGTTAGGTTGTGTAGCCGATTTCTTTTTTAGTTTATTTTTGTTCGGGAGTTTAGTTGTTATGCTGGCAGGAAGTAAGGAGATAGTTGCTTTTTTATTTAGTATTAATTCTAATATAGCACTCTTAGTTTCAATAGTAATAGTAGTACTAGCTAATTATTATGGTCTAGAGGGAATTATGAAATTGAACTTAGTATTAATTCCCTTCTTGATAATTGTTACTTTGCTTGTAATTAATGGCTTAGTAACTGGATTTGAAATTGATTTAACTACAGTTGATTTTGAATTAGAATGGATATTTTCTTCTTTGGTTTATAGTGGCTATAATCTAATTTTAGGATTAACAGTTTTGCTTCCACTAGCGGATAAGGCAGAGAAGAGGGAACTGACTTTAGGGGTTATAGCAGGAGGTTTACTGTTAGGGTTATTAGCTTTTTTGATCGGTTATGTATTGAATCAATTTTATCCCCAAGTATTAAATACAGAAATTCCAATGTTAGAAATAATTTCACAACATAGAAAAGATTTATACCATATCTATGCAGTTACATTATGGTTAGCAATGTTAACAACTGCTAGTTGTAATTTATATGGTTTGTTAGATAGAATTGAGTCAACAGTTAAATTGACTAGACAGAAAATATTAATTATACTTATGGTATTGATTGGCCCGATTAGTAATCTCTCTTTTGCTAGATTGATCGAATGGATTTATCCACAATTGGGAAAAGCTAGTTTAGGATTATTATCATTATTAATTATAAATTACTTATGCCAAGATAGATTTTAACAAGGAGATGTTTACATTAATCCATTGCTGTTTAAATCTGTTTAAAAGGCTTTAAAATTGGAATAGAGGAGGAAGATAATGGATAAGTTAAGTGATGCTTGGGATCAACTCTTTAAAATGATTACAGTTGATTTGTTATCAGCTACAATACTACAACAGATTGGATTAGCCTTTTTACAGTTAGCTGCAATTTTAGTTGCTATTAAACTATTATTAAGGTTTGGAGATTTTTTAATTGAGAGGTTGTTTGAAGAAAGAGAAGAATATGAAAAATATACTAAACAGAGAAATAAAACCTTGAATTTTGTTTTGAAAAGTGGTTTAAGGTATTCAATCTATTTTATTGGGGGAACGATGGCTTTGGACGTAGTAGGAGTTCCTACAACCTCTATCTTAGCAGGAGCTGGGGTGGTTGGTCTAGCTTTAGGTTTTGGTGCTCAAAATTTAGTTAAAGATATAATCACAGGTTTTTTTATTCTTTTTGAAAAGCAATTTGTAGTTGGAGATTATGTACAGATTGTGGAAGTAGAAGGTATTGTAAGAGAGATAGGCTTAAGAGTGACTAAAATTAAAAACTTTGATGGAGATTTACATATTATTCCTAATGGTAGTATTGAGCAGGTGACTAATTTTAGTACAGAGGCAAGAAGAGTAGTGGTCAATGCTCCAATTGATTATGAACAGAGTATTCAGGAAGCAATTTCAGTTTTGGAAGAGTTAGCTAGTGAATTGAAAAACGAGTATCAAGAGATAAAGGAAGGGCCAACTGTGCAGGGAGTGCAAGAGTTAGCTGATTCCAGCGTTCAGATCAGAGTGATAGCGATGGTAGAGCCAATGGAGTCATGGCAGATAGGAAGGGTTATGAAACAGAGGATTAAAGAAAGGTTTGACCAAGTCGGAATTACAATTCCGTATCAACACCTGACTGTTGTTAATAAAGATTGACGCTCCACGGGGCAAGCCCAACGTGGATTCCTCATTCCTAGAAACAAGCCTATTGTCAACCTAATATCAATTATTAGATTTGGTAGGTCTTACAGTTTCTCCAGAGGCTTAGAATCCCGTACGCCCTACGGTAGATATGATTTTTATGTATTTCACGAAAAGTCTTGATTTTTAGACTTGTAGGCTGACGATTAAGGATTTCTGATACCTTGAATATTTTACGCAACAGAGGAGCTTGGTTTTCGCTTCAATTCCTGTTGCAACTCCATATATTTAGTTGTTAGATTTACCTTAACTTATTTTTAGTATATCATATTTCTAAAATAATATCGAATTATTTTAGAAATATCGGCATTCATCCAGAGGGCAAGCCCATCTGGTTTTCTGCCGATAAATCCTATAACTTAAGGTTAAGTCTAAGTTCAAGTTTAAGTAAGAGCTAAAACCTTAGTTTTTAGTGGTTGACTTAGCCTCAAACTCAAACTCAAACTTAAACTTAGACCGTATAAAATGTTTAAAACCAAAATTAAGGATAAAGAGGCTTGAATTTAAAAAAGTTTCTTTATATACTGTTAGTTGAAGTTAAGAGTACTTTCAGCTAAAAGAAAATATTAGAAATTCAAAGAAGTAGTTAGTTTTTAGCTCCTAGACATTGATTTTTTAGTATTTTGATTGTGTGGTTTTGAATTTAATTGTCAACTGTACATTGTAAATTGTACATTAAGACGGGGGTGCAGAGAAATTTAGTTATTTGCGAAGCATTGTAATAACAGGCTTTGATTTAGCTGAGAGCATTAGTTAAAATTTAGGAGGTGGCAGGATGAAATTTGTAGTTGGGGAAGTCGTACAATTTAAAAAAGAGCATCCCTGTGGTAGTGATCAGTGGGAGATTTTACGGACGGGGATGGATTTTAGGGTTAAATGTTTAAAATGTGGACGAGTAATCATGTTATCACGTTCTAAATTTGAAAAGAGTGTTAAAAAAATAGTTGATAGTTAATAATTGATAGTTGACAGTTTTTAAATAAATGATTCATACACGTTAAATTAATACAAGTTTTGATATTATAAGAATTCAAATTGAAATCTTATTGCAAAATAACTACACAATGGACAATTGACGGAATGTACAATTTATAATGGATAGAAAAATCTAAGAGTAGATTTTTTCATCACGAAGGATAAGATCAAGTTCTTAAAAGCATAATTTCTTTGAAAAGTTTTATAGTAATAAGCTTTAGTTTTAATTGTCAATTGTTAATGGTACATTGTAAATTGAGTGAAGCTATATATCAACTAAGAACAATTTAGTTAGAAAAGAATGTATTAAGTTGACGCACATGATAAATAATTTTAAACTTAACTGTCAACTGTCAACTGCCAACTGTACACTGTAAACTAATATAAAGGAGAGTTTAGATTATGGGAATGAAATGTGGAATCGTTGGGTTACCTAATGTAGGTAAATCAACATTGTTTAATGCAATTACTGAAGCAGGAGCTGATTCAGCTAATTATCCGTTCTGTACAATTGATCCTAATGTTGGAATTGTAGAAGTGCCCGATCAGAGATTGGACAAGCTGACAGCATTGATTGAACCGCAAGAAACAGTTCCTACAGCAATTGAATTTGTTGATATTGCTGGTTTGGTTAAAGGGGCTAGTAAAGGGGAAGGATTAGGTAATAAATTTTTAGGTAATATTAGGGAAGTAGATGCAATTATTCATGTTGTTCGTTGTTTTGATGATGAAAATATTACCCATGTCGAAGGAAATGTTGACCCGTTACGTGATATTGAAATCATTGAAATGGAATTAATCTTAGCGGACTTAGAAAGTGTTAGTAAAAAGTTAGAAAAGACAGAAAGACAATTGAAGACTGGGGATAAAATTTATCAAGAGCAGTTTGAGGTGTTGACTAAAGTCAATGAGGTGTTAGAAGAGGGCAATCCTGCTCGTAATGTTGACTTAACTGCTCAAGAAGAAAAGTTAATTAGAGATTTAAATCTATTAACATTAAAACCTGTCTTATATGCTGCTAATGTTGCTGAAGATAAGATCGGATCAGCAGATAAGCAACTAGTTACTACAGTAAAGAATAAAGCTGAAGAAGAAGATGCTGAAGTAGTAGTAATTAGTGCTCAAGTAGAAGCAGAAATTGCTGAATTGAGTGGCGAAGAAAAAGAGTTGTTCCTGGAAGAATTAGGTATAAAGGAATCAGGCTTGGATAAACTAATAAAAGCTGGATATCGGTTATTGGGATTGATTACTTACTTTACTGCTGGAGAAAAGGAAGTAAGAGCTTGGACAGTTAGAGAAGGAGCTACCGCTCCAGAAGCTGCTGGGGTGATTCATTCTGATATGGAACGAGGATTTATTCGAGCTGAAGTAGTAAGTTATCAAGAGTTAATAGGGGCAGGTTCTTTTGCTCAGGCTAGAGAAGCAGGTACCTTAAGGTTGGAAGGGAAAGATTATATTATTAAAGATGGTGATGTCTGCCATTTCAAGTTTAATGTCTAATTGTTGCAATTTGATTAGGTTAGTGTTATAATAGGTAGGTAAAATCCATGCTCTTAATAAATTAAGGGCCAGTGACCGAATGGGGGAGGTGACAGAGATGACTAAGTATGAAACTATGTTAATTGTAAGTCCTGAATTGAATGAAGAGGCTACTGAAGCAACAGTAGAGAAGGTAACAAGTGTAATTGAGGATCATGAAGGCGAAGTACTTAAGTTGGACAAGTGGGGTACTAAGGAGTTGGCTTATGAAATTAATGATCATACTGCTGGTTATTATGCAGTAGTTAATTTTAAAGCTGTTCCTGCTACACTTGATGAATTAGAAAGAGTTTATCGTATTGATGATAATATCATGCGTTATTTAATTTTAAAAGATGAATAATAAATAAACTAGGTGGTGTTTTGAAGTGCTTAATAAGATTATTTTGATAGGTCGACTAACAAGAGATCCAGAATTGCGTTATACTCCAAATGGTACGGCTGTTTGTAATTTTTCTTTAGCTGTAGAGAGAAGTTATAAAAACAGAGATGGGGAACGTGATGTTGACTTTATTGATATTGTTGTGTGGCGCAAGCAAGCAGAACATTGTGCAAACCACCTGAATAAAGGACGTTTAGTTGCAGTTGAAGGTAGATTGCAGATTCGTTCATATGAAACTGATGAGGGACAAAAAAGGAGAAATGCTGAAGTTGTAGCTAATAATGTTCAGTTTTTGGACTGGCCAAGCAGTAACGGAGGCAAAAATAATAAGAAACAAGGGCAAGCTATTGAAGAAGATATAGATGTCCCTTTCTAAAATTGGCTGAAGGAGGGAAAATAGATGGGACGAGGCAGAAGAAAGTCATGTGATTTCTGTGCTAATAAAGTAGATAGAATCGATTATAAAAAGACTAACATCTTAAGCAAATATATAACAGATCGTGGCAAGATCTTACCACGAAGGATTTCTGGTAATTGTGCTAAACACCAAAGAGAATTAACTAAGGCAATCAAAAGAGCAAGGAATGTTGCTTTATTGCCATTTAAAATTGACTAAGTAAGTAAGATAAAAGGAGACAATTATTGTCTCCTTTTATCTTTATTTTGCAGGAAAAAATTTTTGATTGCAGAAATAGGTAGATAGATTGTTTTGGCAGGAGGTTCGCCATGAAGAAGTTTAATTCTAAGAAGGGATCTATTACTAAAAATTTAAAGATAATTGAGTGGTTGAAGACAGAATTATTGAGTAATGTGTCATTGTTATTTAAGGTAATAATTAAAAATAATGAAGCAAGATTATTAGAGATAGTTACAAATATTATCATGATAACTTACTTACTAGCTAAACGATTGGGTTATTCATTTGAGCAACTAGATAGGAAGTTACAAAAGAAGATTAAAGATAATGTAAACGATAAGCACCAGATAGAGGCTTGGTATGGAGATTTGACTAAGTTATTAGAGCATCTAAAGGATAGGAGTTAAGGTGGTGGAGCAATTGAAAACTAAGGCAGTGGTAGAGGGAGCAATTTTAACAACAATTACAGTAATTTTAGCTATTTTAGCAATTTATTTACCGATCCTAGGTAGTTTCTTGTTTTTGTTGACTCCTGTTCCCTTAATTGTATTGACTGTTAGAGCTGGTGGAAAGCCTGGGATTATAGCCAGTTTAGCAACTGCTCTAATTTTAGCTTTTTTGATTAATCCGGTGATGTTTTTAGTTGTTGTTTTGAATATTGGATTGATTGGAATCAGTATGGGAGCAGCTTTTGAAGATGGTTTTTCTTCAGTAACGATTTTATTAATAGGAATTATTGCTGGGGCATTTTCTCTGTTGTTGAGTTTGATGATCAGTATTTATATTCTAGAAGTTGATGTTATAGTTCAATTAGAGCAAAGTTTACAAATCTCTTTAGATCTGTATCGAGAAATAGGTCTCCCAGCTGAAGTTATTTTACAAGCAGAGGAGTTATTTGAACAAATTATTGAACTGATCACAGCTACTTATCCTGCTTTATTTTTATCTGCAGGAGCTGTTATTGCTGGGGTAAATTATTATTTTAGTTATACTATTATGGATAGATTAGATGTTCAGTTGCCTGCTAGGTTTTCAGTACAAGAGATTAAGTTTCCCAAAATAATAGTAATCTTCTATATTATTTCTATAATCTTCAATCACTCAGTTATATGGCAGAATATTTATGTGATTATAACCTTTTTATTATTATTAGAAGGAATAGCAGTCTGTTATTATTACTTTATGCAGTGGGATTTAAATCAAGGATTAGCTGTGGTCTTAATCTTTACATTAATTTTCTTTCCTTTGTTTAACCCCCTATTGTTATTGATCGGGATTTTGGATCTGTGGTTTGACTTTCGTAAATTGGATAAGATTTAGATTTTTGTCAACAATAATTTATTGTCAATCTTAACTTGGTAATATATAATTACATTAAGTTAGTGGAGGGATAATCAATGAAGGTTATTTTAAAAAAGGATGTTAAAGGTTTAGGTAGTAAAGGAGAAGTTGTAAAGGCAGCTGATGGTCATGCTCGAAATTATTTGATTCCTAGAGGGTTAGCTAAAGAAGCAACGAATGCTAATATGAAGAAATTGAAGCAGAAAAAGAAGGTTAAAGCTAGGAAGAAGGAGAAGGAGCTTGAGGAAGCTCAAGCAAAGGCAGACAAGATTGCCGATCAAGTCTTTACAATTTCGGTTAAAGCAGGAGAGAATGGTAGATTATTCGGTTCAGTAACTACTAATGATATTGCTGAGCAAGTTGCAGAGTTTCTGGGAGAAAAGATTGATAAACGTAAGGTTGATCTAGCTGAAAATATCAGAAGTTTAGGGATTAGAAAAGTAGATATTAAGCTACATAAAGATGTAACAGCTACGATAAAAGTTAAAGTTATAGAAGCATAAAGCATAGAAATAGAAGGGTGATTAGATGGATGAGAAAAAGCAAGAGCGAAAAGAGCAGTTAACAGTTAAAGTCACTGCTCTTTTTGGTCTGTTAACTGAACTATATGGCACAGATGAACTACTATTAAAAGCAGGAAAATTAGATATTTTAGATCTATTAGATGCTGAAGAAATTGACAAACAATTAATTGCACTACAGAAGTTAATTTTTGATCATCCAATGTTAGATGATATTCCTGAAGAATTTAGTTGTAAGTTAGAATTGCTTGAAGAATTGGAGAATGAACTGGCTGATAAACTAGCGCAAAAAGCAGCTAAAGAAGATCTAGAAGATAAGATTAATGATCGATTGCAGAAAAAGCATCAGGAATATCTAAATGAAATTAAAGAAGAGATTATCAAAAATGAGACTGAAGAAGGAGCAATAGACAATTCTCATACTTTAAAAAAATATATCAAATTAGAGCAGTTAGAAGAACAGGGATTAAATTCTTCAGCAACAGGTTTAGTTAGACCTGACAGCTTGACAGAAATTATTGGACAAGAAAGAGGGATCAAAGCTTTATTGACCAAGCTAGCCTCTCCTTATCCCCAGCATATAATTATTCATGGACCACCAGGAGTTGGTAAGACAACGGCAGCTCGTTTGGCTTTAGAAGTGGCTAAAGTTAAAGAGCAGAGTCCTTTTCAAAATGATGCTAGCTTTGTGGAGGTCGATGCTACTACTTTACGTTGGGACCCACGAGAAGTGACCAATCCTCTATTAGGCTCTGTTCATGATCCAATTTATCAAGGTGGTAAAGGTAATTTGGCTAAACAGGGAATTCCAGAACCAAAACCGGGTTTAGTTACAGAAGCCCATGGAGGGGTCTTATTTATTGATGAGATTGGGGAGTTAGATCCTTTATTGCAAAATAAGTTATTAAAGGTATTAGAGGATAAGCGAGTCAATTTTGATTCTTCTTATTATGATCCAAACAATGAAAATATCCCACAATATATTAAAAAGTTATTTAAAGATGGAGCACCCGCTGATTTTATTTTAGTAGGAGCAACAACTAGGAGTCCTCAAGAGCTCAATCCAGCTTTGCGTTCTAGAGCGACGAGTATCTTTTTTGCTCCTTTGACTAAGGATGATATTAGAGAAATTGTTAATCAAGCTAGTGCTAAATTAGGAATTGAGTTAGAAGTTGGGGTTGGTGAATTAATAGCTCAATATACAGTCCAAGGGCGGAAGGCTGTTAATTTATTGATCGATGCTTATAATTTAGTATTAGAAACTGAGCAACAAAGAATTACTAAACAAGAGGTAGAAGAAGCGATTAAGTTGAGTCGTTTGGTACCGATTCATCGTTCAACAGGAAGTCAAGATAGTCAGATCGGACAAGTCTTAGGCTTAGGAGTCAGTGGCTTTTTAGGTTCAGTCTTAGAAGTAGAGGCTGTAGCTTTTCCTGCTACTGAAGCTGGGAAAGGTAAATTAAAGTTTAATCAGACTGCAGGAAGTATGGCTCAGGATTCGATCTTTAATGCTGCTTCTATAGTTAGAAAGGTAACCGGTGAAGATATAAATAGTTATGATCTACATGTTAATTTAGTAGGAGGGGGCCAAGTTGATGGCCCTTCAGCGGGGGTAGCTATTTCAGTAGCAATTATTAGTGCCTTAAAGAAGATTCCTGTGAGGCAGAATATAGCAGTGACCGGTGAAATTTCATTACATGGTAAGGTCAAACCTGTTGGTGGGGTTGTAGAAAAGATCCATGGTGCATACCAAGCTGGAGTAGATGAAGTTTTAATTCCCGCAGAGAATCAATCCTGTTTTGTAGAGGATGAAGATATTAAGGTTACTTCAGTAACCGATATAGAAGAAGTATTGGCTAAAATCTTTGATATTAGAGGGGAGGTAAGTGAATGGAAGATGTAGATAAGATTCCTCCAAATAGTTTGGAAGCGGAAAAATCTACTTTAGGTTCAATGTTACTTGATCGTGATGCAATAGCTAAGGTGATTGAAATTTTACAAGCAGAAGATTTTTACCGTCAAAGTCATGCTATTATATTTAATGTAATTAATGATCTGTTTGATAAAGGAGAACCGGTTGATTTAGTTACAATGAGTGAACAGTTACGGGAAAGAGGAAAATTAGAAGAAGTTGGTGGTGCATCTTATATTACATCTGTAGTTAATAGTGTCCCTACAGCATCGAATGTGGAGCATTATGCTAAGATTGTAGAGGAAAAGTCAATTTTAAGAAGGCTGATTAAGACTTCTAACCGAATAGCTCAGTTGGGTTATCAAGGGGAGCAAGAGATTGATTTTGTGTTAGATGAGGCTGAACAATTGGTCTTTAATCTTTCACAACGGAGAAATACTCAGAGCTTTTCGGTGATCAAGGATATTCTAATGGATACTTTTGATAATTTAGAGCAACTTTATAAGCATAAGGGCGATGTGACTGGGGTTCCAACTGGTTTTAGAGATTTAGATAAGATGACCTCAGGCTTTCAAAAGGCAGATCTAGTAATTATAGCTGCTCGACCTAGTATGGGAAAGACTGCTTTGGCTTTGAATATTGCTCAATACACGGCTGTTGAAGAGGATACTCCAGTTGCTATTTTTTCTTTAGAGATGTCTAAAGCTCAATTAGTACAGCGGATGTTATGCTCAGAAGCACAAGTTGATAGCCATAGATTAAGAACTGGTTATTTAAATGAGACTGATTGGCAGAGAATTTCTCAGGCAGCAGGTCGGTTAGGGGAAGCTAAGATCTTTATTGATGATACGCCAGGGATCACAGTGATGGAGATGCGGGCCAAGGCTCGTAGAATCCAAGCTGAACATGGTCTAGAGTTGATCTTGATCGATTATTTGCAGTTGATGCGGGGGCGAAAGAATTCTGAAAGTAGGCAACAAGAGGTATCGGAAATTTCTCGGTCACTAAAGGGGTTGGCCCGAGAACTTGATGTACCAGTTGTTTCTTTATCTCAGCTCAGTCGAGCTGTAGAACAGAGAAATGATAAACGACCACAGTTAAGTGATTTACGATCTAGTGGTTCTATTGAACAGGATGCTGATATAGTGGCTTTTATCTATCGGGATGATTATTATAATCCTGATTCTGAAAAAGCAGGGATTACGGAAATTATTATTGGTAAACAGAGAAATGGCCCAGTTGGTACTGTTGAATTGGCTTTCCAAAAGGAATATACAAAGTTTGTCGATTTAGCCAAACGGGCAGAAGAGTAGAGGTTTTTATCTGCTCTTTTTTTATGTTTTCTATGAAGGTTTTAAGTTTTATAGTTAGGAGGTCAGAAGATGAAGGTATCACTATGGAGAATGATTTTAGCTGGAATTCCAGAAAGTCTACTATTAGCTTATGTTAGCTTGGGTTTAGTAGGGGTTAAGACAGAGGTTAAGGGTTATCTTAAGGTTGGTATAGCTTATACGAGTGGTATGATATTGCTTAGATATGTATTTCAATTTCATGGATTACATAGTTTATTATTGATTTTATTACTAATGACACTATTAAAGTTAATAGTCAAAGTAGATTTAAAATTAGCTGTGATAGGTGTTTTATTAGTATTTATTATTTTGTTTATTATAGAGGCAATTATATTTTTTGTTATTATTAATTATGCTAAGATTGATTGGGCAACTATTAATAATAGCTTATTTTTAAAGCTTTTACTTAGTTACTTACAACAATTACCATTATTGATGATTGCTCTGTTGATTCATTTTTTCGATTTCAAATTCAGTGAACTAGCTGATGTAGATCATGTTTGAATCTGATTTTTTACTTTAGAAATGGAATAAATTTTATGATTTTGAACTCAATTGTAAATTGTAAATTGTAAATTGTACACTAAGACGGGGGCAGAGAAATTTAGCTAAGAGTACTGTAAGAGTACTTTCAGCTAAAAGAAAATATTAGAAATTCAAAGAAGTAGTTAGTTTTTAGCTCCTAGACATTGATTTTTTAGTATTTTGATTGTGTGGTTTTGAATTTAATTGTCAACTGTACATTGTAAATTGTACATTAAGACGGGGGTGCAGAGAAATTTAGTTATTTGCGAAGCATTGTAATAACAGGCTTTGATTTAGCTGAGAGCATTATGTAATAGTTAGGGGGGGAGAAGATGGAGCTATCAATATTAAGAATTATTTTGATTGGGTTTCCAGAAAGTTTATTATTAGCCTATCTTAGCTTGGGCTTATTGGGGATTAATACTGAGTTAAATAATTATCTTAAATTTGGTGTACTACAGACGATTGGTGCAATAATTATTAGAGGTGTACTTGATATACATGGACTACATACTTTGTTATTAGGTTCATTATTAGTAATCTTATTAAAATTAATAGTTGAATTAAATCTACAAGTAGCCTTTGGAGCTACTTTATTGGGTCTTATTATTCTTCTCTTAGTAGAATCAAGTTTATTACTGGTAGTTACTAATTACTTTGGCTTTACTCTGATAGAGGTTATCGAAAGTTCAACTTTAAATTATTTGATTGCTTATTCAACTCAACTACTATTATTGATAATTGCCCAGGTCAGTCGTTTCTTTGACCTTGATTTCAGCCAGTTAGTTGGTGAAAAGCATGTTTGAGTCCAATTATTTCAATTTCAAGACTATTATAATTGTTTTATTGGCCCAATCCTTTTTATTGTTGCTACTCAGTACGTGGAGAAGTGTCGGTTTTTTAGAGCTATTTTATTGTCAGATGTTGTTAGATCTTATCTTATTTCTAGCACTTATTCTATCGATTTTATCAATAGTAATGGTCAAAGAACTATTTAAGTTAAGTAAATTTAAAACTGAGTTTAAAGTACTACAGATTAAATTAGAAGAAAACCAGAAGTTAATCAAGAGTTTAAGACAGCAAAAACATGACTTTTCGAATCATTTACAGACGCTATATGGAATGATTCAATTAAATAAACAACAAAAAGCAAAAGATTATATTAAGTCTTTAAGTCAGGAATTAACTCAGCTTAATTTTGGTCAGACGGATGTAGCTAATTCTGTGCTTGATTCAATTTTGATTCCTAAAAAGATGAAAGCAGTCAAACAAGGGATTAAATTTGAATACCAGATTGAAGAAGAGGTGGAGCAGGTAGCTTTACCATTGAATAAGGTTTTTCGAATTATATCTAACCTGGTTGATAATGCTTTGGACGCTACTCAAGAATATAAAAAAAAGAGAAAGATTAAAGTAAGAGGAATGAGAAAAGAGAAGCAATATCTTATTTCGGTTTATAATACAGGGCCAATTATTCCAGGCGAGCTAGAAGATATGATCTTTGCAGCAGGCTTTTCAACTAAGGGAGAAGATAGAGGTTTTGGCTTACATATTATTAAGTCTTTAGTAGAAGACGTGGGAGGTAAGTTGATTGTCAAAAGTGAAGAGGGCTATGGAACTGAATTTCGTTGTCAACTACCAATTAAAGATTGAGTATTAATAAAGCAGACAAGCAGTCTGCTTTATTTAATTTGACATAAAAATACGAATGTAGTATAATTAATACATAAAATGAAAGGGGTAGCAACAATGGATAATAAAACCAAGGTGGAAAAATTCAGTGCAGCTCTGGTCGATAAATTATTTGTTGATGAAACAGAAGAGGAACAGGAAATCATAGCTTATGGGTTGACAGTTGTTTGTACGACAATTGGTAGTTTCTTAGCAATTATTTTCTTATCTGGCTTAGTAGGGATAACACCGTTAGCTATAACTGCTGCTGTAAGTGCTTCAATAGTTAAACTCTTTTCAGGTGGTGTTCATGCTGCTAATTTTAGAACTTGTGCTACTATTAGTGCAATTATTTTTACAACAATAGGTTGGTTTAGTTATCATGCTGATTCTTTAATAATTATTGAAAACAATCTATTATTAGGGCTTGTATTTTTAAGTGGAACTTATATTTTATATTTATATGCACCAGCTGATGTAGAAGAAAAACCTCTAGATTCAGTTAAAAAGAAATCTAAAGCTAAGATCCATTCAATTCTTATTTTTAGTTGTCTAAATCTAGTTTTTTTAATTTTAAGTTTAAATCAAGTTGCTAGTTCTTATATATTAGCAGGATTATTAGGAATGCTTTGGACTTTGTTTTCAACTACTCCAGTTGCTTATAAGTTATTTAATAGACAATACATAAGGAGGTGTGATTAATGAAAGGGAAAAAGGTAATAGCGAAAGTATTAACGAAGGTTGCTCATAAAAGTAGTAGCTGTACTAGTGGTATTTCGCTTTATGAGCCAAAGGTACCAAAAGCTTTAAAAAAGGATAAGTAGATTAGTAATCGTGTAGGCTAATATTAGCCTACACGATTTTTTGTTTACGTACAATCCATTCTTTAGGGTATTAAAGTAACAAAATAAACGAATGTTATAATATGTTTACCTAATAAAATTCGATATATTATTGACAATAAGCTGATAATTTGCTATTATATTAGTGTTGTTAAAACTTTCAAGTTTAATTTTATAGGAGGCTAATAAATGATTGAACGTTATAGTTTAGCTGAAATGAAAGAGATTTGGGAAGAAAATAATAAATTAAATTATTGGTTAGAGATAGAGATAGCTGTCTGTGAAGCCTTAGCTGAAGTAGGGGAGATACCACAGGAAGCAGTAGAAAAGATTAAAGAGAATGCTCAATTTGAAGTCAATCGGGTTAAAGAGATTGAACAGGAGACACGCCATGACATTTTAGCGTTCTTGACTGCTGTAGCTGAGAGTTTGGGTGCAGAGTCTAAGTATATTCATCTAGGTTTAACTTCATCTGATATTAAGGATACAGCTCGTGCTTTACAGATGAAAGAAGCTGTTGAGTTGATTATTGCTGATTTAGAAAGGTTAAAAGAGGTTTTAGGGGCCAAGGCTAAAGAGTATAAGATGAGGGTAATGATCGGTAGAACCCATGGGGTTCATGCTGAACCAGTAACCTTTGGCTTGAAATTGGCTATTTGGTATGCTGAGATAGAGCGGCATCTAGAGCGAACAAAGCAACTATTAGCAAGGATCAGTGTGGGTAAGATATCTGGAGCAGTAGGTACTTTTGCTAATATTACTCCAGCAGTAGAGGAGTTAGCTTGTCAAAAGTTAGGGATTAATCCAGCACCAATATCCTCACAGATCTTACAGCGGGATCGTCATGCTGAATACTTATCGACTTTAGCGATCATTGCTAGTTCTTTAGATAAATTTGCAACTGAGATTAGGAATTTACAACGAACGGATATCTTAGAGGTAGAGGAGTCCTTCCAGAAGGGCCAAAAGGGTTCATCAGCAATGCCGCATAAAAAGAATCCGATCATTTGTGAACGGGTATCTGGCTTATCACGAGTAGTAAAATCGAATGTACAGACAGGGTTAGATAATGTCAATCTGTGGCATGAACGGGATTTGACCCATTCTTCACCAGAACGGGTAGTGTTACCTGATAGTAGTATTTTGATTGATTATATGCTGACTAAGTTTATCGATGTAGTACAAAATCTAGGGGTTCATGAAGGGAATATGGAAGCTAACTTAGATAAAACTAAGGGGCTGATCTTTTCTCAGAAGGTGATGCTTACCTTAGTTGATCAGGGTTTATTAAGGGATGATGCTTATGAACTAGTACAGCGTAATGCTTTACAGGCCTGGGAAGATAACAAGAGTTTTAAAGAATTATTATTAGTAGATGAAGGTGTTAGGGAGCATTTAAGTGAGGGAGAGATAGAGGAGCTCTTTGACTATGCTTATCACTTAAGAAATATTGATGCTATTTATCAAAGACTTGGACTAGAGTAGCAGACAACATTTAATATTTAATAGTGAATAATGGATAGTTAAAATTAATTTACAATTGACAGAATGTACAATTTACAATTAAAGATCAAGAGCTTAAAAATTTAAAATCTGTGAATAAATATTATATAAGTTTTGGTTGATTTCGATTTTAAGCTTTAAGAATTTTAATTGTCAATTGTCAATTGTTAATTGTACACTGTAAATTTGATTTTTTCGAGGGGGATTTAGATGTCAACGATAATAGTAGTTGGGACGCAGTGGGGCGATGAAGGTAAGGGTAAGATTACAGATTTGATCTCTGAGCAGGCCGCTCTTGTAGTTCGTTATCAAGGAGGTAACAATGCAGGGCATACTGTTGTTGTAGATGATGTAACGTATAAATTACATCTAATTCCATCAGGGATTCTTTACCAAAATACTAAATGTGTTATTGGTAATGGAGTAGTTGTTGATCCGCAGGTCTTAATTAAAGAGTTAAATTACTTAAAGCAAAAAGGAATTGAAGTAACTGATTTTTATATTAGCTCTAAGGCTCATATGATTATGCCTTATCATCGTCTGTTAGATAAGGCTGAGGAAGCTAGAAAGGGAGACGGTAAGATTGGAACGACTGGGAAAGGGATTGGCCCAGTCTATATGGATAAGATAGGTAGATTCGGTATTAGGATGGAAGATTTATTGACTCCAGATGCCTTTGCTGATAAAGTGAGAGAAGCTGTGGAGTTGAAGAATCTAACTTTAGAAAAGGTATATGGTCTCGAACCTTTAGAAACGGATGAAATTATTGAAGAATACCTAGGATATGCAGAAGAGATTAAAGATTTAATTACAGATACTTCAGTCTTAATCAATCAAGAGCTAGCAACTGGTAAGAATGTCTTATTTGAAGGAGCACAAGGTACTTTATTAGATATTGATCATGGAACTTATCCGTTTGTAACTTCATCGAACCCAACTGCTGGTGGTGTCTGTAGTGGTACAGGTGTTGGCCCAACGAAGATTGAAGATGTTTTAGGGATAGTCAAGGCTTATACTACTAGAGTTGGTGAAGGGCCATTTCCAACAGAATTAGAGGATGAAATGGGGCAACATTTAAGGGAAAAGGGGCATGAATTTGGTACTACCACAGGTCGACCACGCCGTTGTGGTTGGTTTGATGCAGTAATTCTTGATTATGCTGTTAGAGTTAATGGACTGACTGGCTTGGCAGTTACTAAATTGGATGTATTGGATGGTATGGAAGAGGTTAAAGTCTGTACAGGTTATAAGTATCAAGGAGAGATTATTAAGGACTTTCCAACGCGAGATGATATTTTAGCAGGTTGTGAACCGGTTTATGAAACTTTACCTGGTTGGCAAGAGGAGACTACTCAAATTAAATCTTACGATCAATTACCTGAGAATGCTAAAAATTATCTAGAATATATCTCAGAATTAGTAGGAGTTGAGCTTTCAATTGTTTCTGTTGGCCCGAAAAGAAAAGAAACGATGATTTTAAAAGACTTATTAGATTAATTAGTAATTAAGCTAAAAGTATGGTACCCTAGGGTATCATACTTTTTTTGATTATTAAAGCAGGATTTTTCAAATTAATCTAGAATTAATAAAACAATAGACATTATGAAAATTGTTTTTATAATGTAAAAGAGCCTGGAAGTAGTGGAGGAGAAAATTTCATCAAGTTATACTTAAATTAAAATTGAGGAGTGAGAGAATGAGTCAATATACGACAAGAGTAATTGAGGAAATGATGGAGAGAAATCCTAATCAACCTGAGTTTCATCAGGCGATTAAGGAAGTAGTTGAGTCGTTAGAACCAGTTTTTGAAAAGAATCCGGAGTATAAAGAAGCTGGTATTTTGGAAAGGATTGTAGAGCCTGAACGTCAGATTATGTTTCGGGTACCTTGGGTAGATGATGAAGGTAATGTTCAAGTGAATCGAGGTTTTAGAGTACAGTACAATAGTGCTCTTGGCCCTTATAAAGGTGGGTTAAGATTTCACCCATCTGTTAATGTCGGAATTATTAAATTTTTAGGATTTGAGCAGATCTTTAAAAATGCTTTAACTGGACGCCCAATCGGTGGTGGTAAAGGTGGTAGTGATTTCGATCCTAAAGGAAAATCAGATGGTGAAATTATGAGATTCTGTCAGAGTTTTATGACTGAGCTGTACCGTCATATTGGCCCTGATCTAGATGTTCCGGCTGGTGATATTGGTGTTGGTGGTCGGGAGATTGGTTATCTATTTGGGCAATATAAAAGAATAGTCAATGCTTATGAAGCAGGGGTGTTGACTGGAAAAGGTTTAAACTGGGGTGGAAGTCTTGCTAGAACTGAAGCTACAGGATATGGTTTGGTTTATTTAGTTGAAGAGATGCTTAAAGAACAAGGTGATTCAATTGCTGATAAAGAGGTTGTAATTTCTGGTTCTGGTAATGTTGCAATCTATGCAACAGAGAAGGTACAAGAATTAGGTGGTAAGGTTGTAGCACTCAGTGATTCTGGTGGTTATGTTTATGATCCAGAAGGAATTAAGCTTGATACAGTTAAGGAGATCAAAGAGGTAAGACGAGGAAGAATCAAAGAGTATGTTGAAGAGCATCCTTCTGCAGAATTTACTGCTGATAGCTCTGCTATTTGGCAGATTGACTGTGATATTGCTCTACCTTGTGCTACTCAAAACGAATTGAATGAAGAATCAGCTCAAGCTTTAGTGGATAATGATGTTATACTAGTTGGTGAAGGGGCTAATATGCCTTCAACTCCTAAAGCAATTGAAGTCTTTAAAGAAAATAGTATCTTATTTGCACCTGCTAAGGCTGCCAATGCAGGTGGAGTTGCTACTTCAGCTATTGAGATGACACAAAATAGCATGAGAGAGTCTTGGACTTTTGAGCGGGTAGAAGGGACGTTAAAGGGAATTATGATCAACATTCATAAGATTTCAAGTCAGACAGCTAAAGAGTATGGTATGGAGGGTGATTTAGCAGCAGGGGCCAATATTGCTGGTTTCTTGAAAGTTGCTGACGCTATGGTAGAGCAGGGTGTTATTTAAATAAGGGAGAATACATTCCACAAATTAACAATTGCATACATTTGACAAATTACTCTAGATATTATATCCTTATAAGGGAATTGTTGAGAGATAATTATTCAATGGAGCAAAATAGTGATTTAAAAGCTTTGAAATAAACTTAAGTTTATTTCAAAGCTTTTTTTATTTAGGAGAGATAATAAGTTGAGGAGGTTGACTTAGATAATGAAGATGATGGAGATTAAAAATTTATTTAAAATATTTGGTGATAATCCAGAGCGAGGATTAAAACTATTAAATGAAGGCTATTCTAAAGCTGAAGTATTGGAAGAAGTTAATTTGACCGTTGGAGTGAATGATGTTAGTTTTGACATCAACTCGCAAGAGATATTTGTAATTATGGGGTTATCAGGTAGTGGAAAGTCAACACTATTAAGATGTTTAAATAGATTGAATGAACCAACTGCAGGTGAAATTAAGTTAGCAGGAGAGAATTTATTAGAGTTGGATCAGGAGGAGTTACGTCAACTGAGAAGGGATAAATTTGGTATGGTATTTCAAAACTTTGCTCTCTTTCCACATAAAACTGTGTTGGAAAATGCAGAATTTGGACTAGAAGTACAGCAAGTAGATAAGTCGGAAAGAGAAGTTAAAGCCAAGGAGGCATTAGAGAAGGTTGGCTTAGCTGGTTGGGAAGAGCAGTATCCAGAACAATTAAGTGGGGGAATGCAACAACGAGTAGGGTTAGCTAGGGCTTTAGCTGTTGATCCAGATATTTTATTAATGGATGAGCCTTTTAGTGCTTTGGATCCTTTAATCAAAAAGGAAATGCAGGACAAATTATTAGACCTTTATTATCAATTGGATAAGACAATAATCTTTATTACCCATGATTTGGATGAAGCTTTAAAATTAGGAGATCGGATTGCGATTATGAATGATGGAGAGATTGTTCAGTTAGGGACTTCAGAAGAGATCTTAACTAATGCTAAAAATGATTATGTTCGTGAGTTTGTCCAAGATGTCAATCGTTCTCGTATCTTAACTGCAGAAGATATTATGACTGAACCACTTGAATTGGTTTATGAGCAGGATGGCCCACATACAGCATTACATAAGATGAGAACGAATCAAATTTCTAGTATCTTTGCTGTGAAGGATAAAAGAAAGCTTGAAGGAATAGTTAAGATTGAGGATGTAGTGACAGCAATTAATCAAGGGGAAGAGGAGTTGGATGGTTTAATTCAGGAGGTTTCTACAGTTGGCCCAGAAGATAATATAAATGAATTGTTTGCTCAAATAGCTGATTTAGATATTCCGTTACCGGTCTTAGATGATCAAGGTCGGTTATTAGGGATAGTGATTAAGAGTAATGTTTTAGCAAATTTAGCTGGGAATAAAGTTTAATTATTATTTAAATAGGAGGGGAATATATGTTTAAAGCTAAGTTGATTTCAGTTTTATTGGTTTTATTATTAGTATTTACTGTAGTAGGTTGTGGGCAAGAGGAAGATGTAATTACTGAAGAAGAGGTTAGTATTGATTTTGGTTATGTAGAATGGCCAGGAGCTACAGTCAAGACTCATGTAGTAGGGACAATCTTTGATTACTTAGGATATGAGACAGAGATGCATGCTTTAATGCAGCAGCCATTGCTTCAAGGTATGGAAGCAGGGGATATTGATGCTTTTTTAGCAGTTTGGTTGCCAACTATGGAAGTAAATTATAGAGAGTATGAGGAACGAGGGGGCGTTGAGCCTGTTCGAGTTAATCTTGATGAGACTATGTATCGGACTGCAGTTCCTGAGTATGTTTGGGAAGCTGGGGTTCGGTCTTTAGAGGACTTACATGAGCATGGAGAAAGATTTGATCATGAAATAGTTGGATTGGAGCCAGGTAATGATGGTAATATCATTATCCAAGAAGCTATTGAAGATGATATTTATCAATTAGGAGATTGGGAGTTGACAGTAGCTAGTACTCCAGCTATGATGAGTTCTTTGGAACGGGCAGTTAGAAATGATGAATGGATTGCTTTTCATGGGTGGAAGCCTCATTGGATGAATGTTGCTTATGATATTAAGTACTTAGATGATCCAGAAGGAATTTGGGGTGAGGATGATCGGGTTAAGACTGTAGTTCGACCTGAAGTTAAGAATGAATTACCTGAGTTTCATCAGTTTTTAGAGCGATTTGCTGTAACTTCTGAGATTCAAAATGAATGGATTTATGAGTATGGAAAACAAGAAAGACCGGCTGATGAAGTAGCTGCAGACTGGATTAAGCATAATTTAGACCTTGTTGAAGAATGGGTCGTAGGACTTAGTTCTGTAGAAGGGAAAGATGCAATAGAAGTGATTGAGCGAAAAGTTAAATAAGGCTTGCTAAGTTTTTATCTAGCGGCATTCATGATCATGAATGCCGCTAAATTTTATAGTGTTAATTTGGTTAGAGGAGGTTGAGTGATGATGAATAATTTAGTTGATCTGTTAAGTACTAAAATTCCTTTAGGGGATTGGGTAGAAGCAGTAGTAGATTTTTTAATTATTAATTTTAGTGGACCATTAAATCTTTTTTCTGAAGTTGTCAGTTCATTAATTGATGGTTTTGAAGGGGTTTTGTCTTTTGGTCATCCGTTATTATTAATTATAATCTTTGTTTTATTGGCTTGGAAATTGAAAGGTGTTAAGATAGCTACCTTTGTAGCTGTAGGTTTCTTATTAGTATTGAATTTGAGGATGTGGGACTATTTAGTAATTACCTTAGCTGCCATTATTACTTCAGTTATTATTTCTTTAATGTTAGGGATTCCAATTGGAATTCTAAAGGCTCATAATAGTGTAATTGATTTAATTACAAGACCATTTCTTGATTTCATCCAGACGATTCCTCCGTTTGTTTATTTAATTCCTGCGTTAATGTTTTTTGGATTAGGAAATGTTTCAGGGGTCTTAGCTACTGTAATTTTTGCTATTGCTCCACCAATTCGTTTAACTGCTTTAGGGATTAAACAGGTTTCTGATGAGTTAAAAGAAGCAGGTAGAGCTTATGGTTGTACTACTTGGCAAATGTTATATAAAGTTGAATTACCGTTAGCATTACCTTCAATTATGTTGGGGATTAACCAGTGTATTATGCTATCATTATCTATGGTAGTAATTGCTGCTATGATTGGAGCTGGAGGATTAGGTGAACCCGTTTTACGTTCTTTATCTACAGTTGATATTGGTTTAGGTTTTGAAGCTGGTTTGGGTGTGGTTATTTTAGCAATGGTGCTTGATAGATTATTTGGAAGAGATGAATAGTTTACTTTAATTAACCTGACTGGTGATTAATCACCAGTCAGGTTTTATTTTTGAAGTTTTAAATGGGTTACTTAGACTCAGACTTAACCTTAGACTATAACCCAAGGTCATTTTAGTTATGAATAAGAGAGTTTAAGCTGAGTTATGCTAAGGTAAAAGCCTTCATTTAGGGGTGGCAAAGGTGTTAGTTACTAAAAAATTAATTACGATAGTAGTTATCAGTTTTCTAATGATTTTAGTTGGTTGCGGTGAAGAAGAGAATAATGAAAATGAACCCAAACAAAATCTCCCTCCTGATTCTTTATTGGAAATTAGTACTATTAGTGAAGGGATTATTGAAGAGTTAGAGGAAATTTATAATCAGATTGAGGAGCGGAGAGAGGAAGAAGAAATAAGGTTAGAAAGAAGAGAACAAAGTAGGGAAGCTGATTTAAATCAATTAAATAACGAACAGAACAACGAAGAAAATAATGAATTACCCCAAGAAGAGGAAGAATTAGCAGAAGAATTAGAAGAAAGTTGGGATGAATTAGAAGGTGAAGTTGAAGCTCTTCACCAAAATTGGAATGAGTATGAAAGTGAGGTTAAATTAAAACCTGAGCAGATTGAAAAAATTGAATCTGAACTCAATCAATTGACAGAAGAGATTGCTGATAAGCTCTTTTTAGCAGCATTAGTGAGTACAATCCAATTTGATTTAGAAGTTGCTAAGTTATATAGAAGATATGATCTAGAAGGAGAAGCAGAGATAAAAGAGACAATGGCTACTACCAGAAAGATAATTTTTTTAAATCGCTTGAAACTAGATGAAGAGGAGTTACAAAAAGAACAGCAAATTGAATTAGAGAGGTTAAAAGGCTTATATTTTGCGCTCGATCAAAGTTTAGAAGATGAAGTAGAGAATAAAGAACTTGAAAGGTTAGAAGAAGCAATTGATGATTTAGAAACTGCAATCGAGATGTCTGAAAGTGATCAGGTAATAGAAGTTAAAGGGGAACTGGTATTGAGCAGACTAGAAGAGCTTGAGGATTAGTTATTAGATAAAGCAGATAGTTAGCTTAATGCTGAATAATAAAAATGTTTCAGGGAAAAATATTCGGTTCAATATTGACTTACTAACTTTTATTTGTTATTATAAACTTGTAAAGAAAATAGTGGTGAATAAGCACCTCATATAATGGTGAGAATAAGGCTCACAAGTTTCTACCGGATAGCCGCAAACTATCTGACTATGGGGGGAAGTGTATCTAGGGTTCCGCACTGAAGTTTATTTAATATTGAATAATGAATATTGAATAATTAGAAATAAAAAATCAACTTTTTATCTTTTAAGGTTTTGAATGTTAACTATTCAATATTAAATGTTAAGTATTAACTGCTTTTCAGTGGCTGGTCCAAGCGATACAGATATTTATATTACACCGAAGGGAAAAAAGCCCAGGCGGGGAGGTTCTACTCTTAGTTTGATTACTAGTAGAGCCTTTCTGGCTGGGTATTTTAGATCGTATGCAACTTATATTATTCCGGATATAGTGTAAACTAATTTGAGAAAGGTGGGGTTTGATGAAGATATTAGTGATTGGCAGTGGAGGGAGAGAACATACTCTAGTTTGGAAATTAAAGCAGAGTAAACAGGTAACAGAGCTATTTGTAGCACCAGGTAATGCTGGAACAGCTGAGTTGGCTACTAATGTAGACCTTGATAGTAATGATATTGAAGGGTTATTAAACTTTGCTTTAGAGGAAGAGATTGATCTGACCTTTGTAGGGCCAGAAGCTCCATTAGTGGCAGGGGTTGTCGATCGCTTTGAGGAAGAAGGTTTACAGATCTTTGGCCCGAATCAAAAAGCGGCACAATTAGAAGGTAGTAAGGTCTTTTCTAAGGATCTAATGGAGAAGTATGAGATTCCAACAGCTAAATATCAAAGTTTCAGTGATGCAGAAGCAGCAATTGAATACATAAAACAAGAGGGAGCACCAATTGTAGTTAAGGCAGAGGGTTTAGCTGCAGGCAAAGGGGTAATAGTAGCTGAAACTGAGGCTGAAGCAATTGAAGCAGTAAAGAAGATTATGGTTGATCAGAGATTTGGTCAGGCAGGAGCACAGGTTGTTATTGAGGAATTTTTGACTGGGGAAGAAGCTACAGTATTGGCCTTTACTGATGGGGAAGAGATAGTTCCGATGGTAGCTTCTCAGGATCATAAACAGGCTTATGATGGTGATCAAGGGCCAAACACTGGAGGAATGGGCGCTTATGCTCCAGCACCAGTAGCTACAAAAGAGCTGTTAAACGATGTTTACGAAAATATTTTAAAGCCTACAATTGAGGCTTTACAGCAAGAGGGGATTACCTTTAAAGGTGTTTTGTATACAGGGTTAATGATTAAAGAAGGTGAAGCTAAGGTATTAGAGTATAATGTTCGCTTTGGTGATCCTGAAGCTCAGGTTGTATTACCATTACTCCAGACTGATCTAGTCGAGATAGCAGAAGCAGTGATTGCTGGTAAACTAGAGGAGATAGAAGTAAACTGGCGTAAACAGAAGGCTGTTTGTGTAGTTATGGCATCTGGAGGCTATCCAGTTGAATATGAAACGGGTAAAGAGATAACAGGGTTGGAGCAGATAACAGATGAGCAGGCGATTGTCTTTCAAGCAGGAACAGCTACAGAAGAAGGGAAGTTAGTCACAGCAGGAGGTAGAGTATTAGGAATTACTGCTGTAGGTAATGATTATCAAGCTACAATTGAGCAGGCTTATCAAGTGGTGGAAAGAATAGATTTTGCTGGAGCTCATTATCGAACTGATATTGGGCAAAAAGCTTTGAAAAGAGTTGACAGTGAACAGTGAACAGTTTACAGTGAATAGAAAAAATCTAAGAGCGGATTTTTTCATCACGAAGGGTTCAAAGAACCGAAGGATAAGTTTAAAATCTTAAAAGCTTTAAACCCATAAAAAGCTTTAGAATTATAGGTCTAGAGTGATTTTGAATTTAGATTTTTAACTGTCAATTGTAAATCGTAAACTGTAAACTTTATGAAATCGAGGTGTTATTATGAGTCAGGAAGAAATTACAAATAAAAGGGTTGGAATTATTGGTGGGGGTCAACTAGGGAAGATGATGATTCTAGAAGCGAAGAAGATGGACTTTGAAGTTATTATCTTAGACCCTAGTTCTGATTGTCCTGCTAGTAGTATTGCTGATCAGCAGATTGTTGCTCAATTTGATGACCAGCAAGCAATTAAGCAGTTAGCTGATAAGTCAGATGTTGTAACTTATGAGTTTGAGCATATTAATGTTGAGATTTTAAAGCAATTAGAAGAACAAGGTTATCAGATTTATCCGACACCAACCAGTTTAGAAGTTATTCAAGATAAATATCAGCAGAAAAAAAAGTTAATGGCAGCAGATATTCCAGCACCTGAGTTTAAGAAGGTCAGTACAGTAGAAGAGATTAAAGAGGTAGCTAGTCAACTTGATTATCCTATAATGTTAAAAAGCTGTATTGGTGGTTATGATGGGAAAGGTAATGCTTTGATCAGTGAAGAAGCTGAAGTTGAGTCAGCTTATCAGGAATTAGGAGCAGGTCAGCGATCATTGATGGCAGAACGATTTGTTTCGTTTACTAAAGAAATATCTGTGATTATCTGTCGTGATATTGCTGGTAAGAGAGTAGTTTATCCAATTGCGGAGAATGAGCATCAAAATAGCATCTTAATCGAGACTAAAGTTCCTGCTCAAATTACAGAGCAAGTAAAGGAGCGAGCAGTAGAGTTGGCCCGGCAGGTAATAGATGTCTTTACAGGGGTTGGTATCTTTTGTATTGAGATGTTTACGACTGAAAACGGAGAAGTATTAATTAATGAGATAGCACCTCGTCCTCATAACTCAGGACATTATAGTATTGAAGGTTGTATTACCTCTCAATTTGAACAGCATATTCGAGCAGTTACAGGTTTGCCATTAGGGCCAACGACTTTATTGCGACCGATAGTGATGCGGAATTTACTAGGAGGCAAGCAAGAAGGTCAAACAGCAGTTGATGGAATTGAAGAAGCTTTAAGAATTCCAGAGACTAAAGTTCATATTTATGGTAAACGAGAGTCTTATTATGAACGGAAGATGGGGCATCTTACTGTGATGGCAGATGATATAGAACAAGCAGCTGAACGGGCGAGTAAAGCTGAGGGTTTGATTCAAGTTAGAGGGAAATAACAGTGTATAGTTGATAATTGATAGTGGATAGTCATAAAAAGTTGACGGTTTACAGTGAACAGTTTACAGTTAAAGTTCAAAATCAAGAGCCTTTAAAAGCAAATAAATTATAATTCAAAATTTGAGTTAGTTTTTTATTATTTTTGCCTTTGGTTTTTACTGTCAACTGGCAACCGTAAACTGTACACTGATATAAATAGGGAGGAATTAAAATGGAGCCAACTGTAGGAATTATTATGGGAAGTGATTCAGATTTACCGGTGATGAAAGAAGCAGCAAAGATCTTAGATCAATTTGAAGTTGACTATGAGTTGACTGTTGTATCTGCTCACCGAACACCTGAACGGTTATACAACTATGCTAAGGAAGCTAAAGAGAAAGGGGTAGATGTGATTATTGCTGGAGCAGGGGGAGCAGCTCACTTACCAGGGATGGTAGCTTCGATCACTACAGTTCCAGTTATTGGGGTACCAGTTAAGACTTCTACTCTAAATGGTGTTGACTCTTTACATTCAATCGTTCAGATGCCAGGAGGGGTTCCTGTAGCTACGGTAGCTATTAATGGGGCCAAGAATGCTGGTTTATTGGCATTGCAGATTTTAGGGGTAGCAGAGCAAAAAATCAGTCAGCAGTTAGAGGAGTATAAGGAAAATCTAAGAGCTAAAGTGGAAAAGACAGCAGCAGAAGTTGAAGAATTAGGGTATCAAGATTATTTAGAACAGAACTAGAAATACATTTAATATTTAATAATTAAAAATACTAAAATCATTGTAAAATTGAGGCAGAGGAGTGGATATAGTAATGACCATACGTGATATTTTTGAGAATATAAGTCCATTAGATCATCGTTATTCCTTACGAGAAGAGGAGTTTAAGGAATATGGTAAGTTTTTATCGGAATGGGCCAAAATAGATTATCAAGCAGCAGTAGAAGTAGCTTTAGTTAAAGCCTTAGCTAAGAATGGGATCTGTAGTAGTGAAGTTGCTCAAGAGCTAGTAGATGCTGCTGAGCAGATAACTCCTCAAGAAGTTTATCAAGAAGAGAAGAAGACGAAGCATAATATTCGGGCTTTGGTTAATTGCCTACAACGAAAGGTTAGTGAGAAAGCAAAGCCATATGTTCATTTTACAACGACCTCTTTTGATATAGTTGATACTGCTAACTCATTACGCTATAAAGAGTGTATGGCAGAATTGATTGTACCTACTTTATTGGAGTTAGAAGAGGTACTGATGGAGATTGCTATGCGGGAGAAGGAGACGATTCAAGTTGGTAGAACTCATGGTCAACATGCAGTACCGATTACTTTTGGTTTTGCGGTTGCTGAGTATGTCAGCAGGTTGGGGAATCGAATTGAAGTAGTTAACAAGACCGGTCAACAGTTAAAAGGAAAGATTGCTGGAGCAGTTGGGGCCTATAATGCCAGTCACCTATTCTTTGCTGATCCAGAAAAGTTTGAAAGTGATGTCTTAGCAGAGTTAGGGATGGAGGCTGGTACTCATTCGACTCAGATTGTTGAACCAGAGTATATAGCTGACTTTGTCCATGCTTTGACCTCTTGTTTTGGAGTTTTAGCCAGCTTTAGTGATGATATGCGCCATTTACAACGTTCGGAGATTGGAGAGGTAGGAGAACATTTTGCTAAAGATCAGGTTGGTTCTTCAACGATGCCTCATAAGAGAAATCCGATTAACTATGAAAATGTAAAGAGTTTGTGGAAGCAGTTTATGCCACGGATGGTTACAGTTTATCAAGATCAGTTATCTGAACATCAGCGTGATTTGACCAATTCAGCTTCAAGCCGTTTTATTCCTGAAATAATAGTCGGTTTATTATCGGCAACTAATCGATTGATTAGGGTTTGTAAGAAGTTAGTGGTTGATTATGATAATTTGGAGAAAAATTTTGCACAGAATAAAGAGATGGTAGTAGCAGAACCACTTTATATCCTGTTAGCTTCACTAGGTCATCCTGATGCTCATGAAGCAGTTAGAAAATTGACCTTAGAAGCACAACAAAAAGAGCAACCATTAAGAGAGTTGATTCAAACTGAGCCTGAATTAGAATCATATTGGGAAGAGCTATCTGAGAAACAAAAGGAGTTACTGATTAATCCAGAGAAGTATACAGGAATTTCTGCTAAAAAGACGGAACAGGTCGTTGCTTATTGGGAAGAAAGATTAGGATTTGGGGGTTAAAAGATGGAAAAAAAAGAGATGTTGTACGAGGGAAAAGCTAAAAGGGTTTATAGTACTGCTGAGCAGGATCAGGTAATTGTAGAGTATAAAGATGATGCTACTGCTTTTAATGGGGAGAAAAAGGGTCAAATTTTAGAAAAAGGTAGGTTGAATGCTAAAATCTCAACCATCTTTTTTGAGTTGTTAGAAGAGAATGGTATTCCAACCCATTTGGTTAAAGAGTTGACTGAAACTGAGGTATTAGTTAAGAAATTAGATATTATTTTAGTAGAGGTTGTAGTCAGGAATATAGCAACAGGTAGTTTGGCTGAGCGGTTAGGTTTAGAAGAAGGGGTTGAATTAAATCAACCAGTCTTAGAGTTTTATTATAAGGATGATCAGTTAGGTGATCCATTAATTAATCGTTATCATATTTATGCTCAACAATTGGCAACTGCAGAAGAGATAGCAGAGGTTGAAGAGTTGGCTTTAAAGATTAACCAGATTTTAAGCGGATTTTTAGCAGAACGAGGGATTGATCTGATAGATTTCAAGTTAGAGTTTGGGAAAGATAAGAATGATCAGATTTATTTAGCTGATGAAATCTCTCCAGATACTTGTCGGTTCTGGGATAGTGAGACTAAAAAGAAGTTGGATAAGGATCGGTTCCGACGTAATTTAGGAGAGGTAGAAGCGGCTTACCATGAGATTTTAGAGAGAATTAGCGGTTAATAAAAATCAATGAATAGATAATATTGAATAATGAATAGTTAGAACTTCAAGAACAAAAACAATGTTAAAAATTATAGTTAAGCTCTTTAAGATTTTTAAATTTTAAGTATTTAAGATCTTTAACTGTCAATTGTCAATTGTAAACTATCAATTGATATTTTAAGTAAAGGGGAGGAAGAGATGAAAAAGGATTATTCACTCCATAATAAAGATTTGACTGACAAGATGGAAGAGGAATGTGGTGTTTTTGGAATTTATGCTAATAAAGAAGTAGATGTATCTAACTTAACCTACTTAGGGCTTCATGCTTTACAGCATCGTGGTCAAGAGAGTGCAGGGATCTGTGTTAATCATAACGGTAAATTTAGAAATTATAAAGATATGGGCTTAGTTACTAATGTCTTTGATGAAGAGAGGTTAGCAAAGTTGGTTGGAGAGATGGCAATTGGTCATGTCCGTTATTCAACAACAGGCTCTAGTTTATTGGCTAATGCTCAACCATTATTGATCAACTCAATCAAAGGAGATCTTGCTATTGCTCACAATGGTAATTTGGTCAATAGTGCTGAGATGAGGGCCAACTTAGAACAACAAGGCTCTATCTTTCATTCAACTCTTGATACAGAGGTAATAGCTCATCTGGTAGCTCGTTCATTTAAGGATGATATTATAGAAGCATTTACTCATAGTTTACAACAGATTAGAGGAGCATATAGTATTGTTGCAATGACTGAAGATAGTTTAATAGCAGCTAGAGACCCTCATGGTTTTCGACCACTAGCTATAGGTAAGTTGGGAGATAGTTATGTCGTTGCTTCAGAGAGCTGTGCTTTTGATATTATTGGAGCTAAGCTAGTCAGAGAGGTTAATCCAGGAGAGATGGTAATTATCAATGAAAATGGGATTAATAGTATCTATTATTGGGAGCGAGAGCTAAATAACTTTTGTGTCTTTGAATTTATCTATTTTGCTCGACCAGATAGTGTGATTGGAGGGCAGAATGTCCATTTGGCCCGTCGAGAGATGGGACGACAGTTGGCTAAGGAGATGGAAGTTGAAGCTGACTTAGTGATTCCTGTTCCCAGTTCTGGAATTCCAGCTGCTTTAGGTTTTGCTGAAGAGTCAGGGGTTTCTTATGAACAAGGGATTTTAAGAAATAAGTATGTTGGTCGAACCTTTATCCAAGCGACCCAAGAGATCAGAAATTTAAAGGTCAAGATCAAATTAAATCCAATCAAAGATATTATTAAAGGTAAGAAGGTTGTTTTGGTTGATGATTCAATTGTTAGGGGGACAACAAGTAAATTGATTATTAAAGCTGTTAAAGCAGCAGGGGCCAAAGAGATTCATGTGGCTATTTCTTCTCCACCAGTGACCCATCCTTGTTTTTATGGATTGGATACTTCACGGCGTCAGGAGTTGATTGCTGCTAATAATAGTATCGAAGAGATCTGCAAGCACATTGGAGCTGATTCTTTAGGTTATCTAAGTCAAGAAGGATTGGCTAAGTCGATTAAGGCTAATGGATATGGTTTCTGTACGGCTTGTCTTGATGGAGAGTATCCACTAGAGTTGGGTTCAGGGTTGAATAAAGCATTGAATATTGAATAATGAATATTTAATAGTTAAAACCAGAAAAGATGAAAATTTTATCTTTTTAGTTTTTGCTCTTTAGTTATTCAATATTAAATATTAACTATTAAATGGTTTTTTTGGGGGGATTAAGATGGGACTATCTTATAAAGATGCAGGTGTTGATATTGAAGCAGGAGATAAAGCAGTAGCTAAGTTAAAGGATGATGTGCAAGCGACCTTTGGCCCTGAGGTGTTAACTGGGTTGGGTGGTTTTGGGGCTTTATTTGCTCCAGATTTGACTGATTATCAACAGCCGGTCTTGGTTTCAGGAACGGATGGAGTTGGAACTAAGCTTAAAGTAGCATTTATGATGGAAGAACATAATACAGTTGGAATTGATTTAGTAGCAATGTGTGTTAATGATATCTTGGCCCAAGGTGCTAGACCATTGTTCTTCTTAGATTACTTAGCAACTGGAAAGTTAGATCCTGATCATGTAGCTGAGATAGTGAAAGGGATTACCGCTGGTTGTAAGCAGTCTGAGGCTGCGTTGATCGGTGGAGAGACTGCTGAGATGCCGGATTTTTATCAAGCTGGAGAGTATGATTTGGCAGGATTTGTAGTAGGAATTGTTGATAAAGATAAAATTATCACTGGAGATGAGATTAAACCAGGCGATCAAATCATCGGTTTAGGCTCGAATGGAATCCATAGTAATGGTTATTCTTTAGTGCGAAAGGTTTTCTTTGAAAAGGCAGGGTATGGGGTCAATGATCAGATTGATGAATTAGGAACTACGCTAGGTGAAGAGTTATTAAAGCCGACTCGAATCTATGTCAAGCCAGTTTTGAAGTTGCTAGAAGAGTATCAAATTAAAGGGGTTGCCCATATTACTGGTGGAGGATTAATCGAGAATCTACCACGAATCTTACCAGATGAGACTAAGGCAGTAATCAACCAAGATAGTTGGGAAGTACAGCCAGTCTTTAATCTGATGCAGGAATTAGGGGCGATCGAAGAAAAAGAGATGTATCGTACCTTTAATATGGGGATAGGAATGGTCTTGGTAGTACCAGAAGAAGAAGCAGAAGAAGTGATTAAAACTGCTCAAAAATTAGGTGAAGCGGCTTATTTGATTGGAGAAGTTAAGGCAGGGGAGAACAAAGTACAGTTTACAGTTAACAGTTGACAGTGTACAGTTAAAAATCAATTGATAATTGATAGTTAAAGGTCAAAATCTTAAAGTCAAATTATTACACAAATTGATATTAATTAAGAGCAGTGAAGAGCCGCTAGTAGGAAATTACAATTTTTAAGCAGTAAGTTATCAGTGGCTCACGGAGAGTTTTTGAATTTATAAATTTCTTTGATTTTTAATTGTAAATTGTACATTGTACATTGTAAACTGTCAACTAGAATGGCGAGGTGGCAAGATGTTAAAGCTAGGTGTGTTAGCTTCAGGGCGAGGGAGTAATTTACAGTCGATTATCGATGCTGTTGAAGCTGGTGAGCTGTCAGTTGAGATTGAGGTTGTGATCAGTGATAATGAGGATGCTCAAGCTTTAGAGCGGGCAGCTAAGCATCAGATTGAAGCTCAGTATGTTGGCCCGGAAGATTATAATAATAATCAAGATTTTGAGCAAGCTATTATTGATGATTTAGAGAGAAATGATGTAGAGTTGGTGATCTTAGCTGGTTTTATGAAGTTAATGAGTCCTTATTTTATTGAGCATTATCAGGGTAGAATTATGAATATTCATCCATCTTTACTGCCTGCTTTTAAAGGATTGCATGCTCAACAGCAGGCTTTAGATTATGGGGTCAAGGTCAGTGGCTGTACGGTTCATTTTGTTGACCAGGGCATGGATACAGGGCCAATCATTTTACAAGCAGCAGTACCAGTTAAGGAAGATGATACGGAAGAGAGTTTAGCTAATAGGATCTTAGAAGAAGAGCATAGGATTTATCCAGCAGCGATTAAGCTGTATGCAGAAGGTAAGTTAGAAATTGAAGATGGAAGAGTTAGAATTGCAAAATAGCGTAACTTCAATTGATAATTGATAGTTTAAAATTGAGAGTTAAAATTCAAAATCTAACCCTTTTAAAGACTTTATAACTAAGAGATAATATAATTTTAATGTTTTAGAGTTTTCTAACTATCTACTATCAATTATCAACTATAAACTATTGATATAAAGTGAAACTTTATATCAATAAAAGGAGAGTGATCGAGATGACAAAAATCCGTCAAGCACTACTCAGTGTTTCCAATAAAGAAGGGATTGTTGATTTTGCTAAGGGTTTACATAAGTTAGGGGTGACGTTAATCTCGACAGGTGGGACAGCTCGGAAGTTAAAGGAAGCAGGTCTACCGGTAGTTGGGATCAGTCAAGTGACCGATTATCCAGAAATGATGGATGGACGGGTTAAGACTTTACATCCTGCTGTTCATGGTGGGATCTTAGCAGTTAGAGAGAATGAAGGGCATCTGAGTGAATTAAAGGAGCAGGGAATTAAGCCAATTGATCTAGTTGTTTGTAATCTTTATCCTTTTGCAGAAACGATTGCTCAAGATAATGTAACATTAAAAGAAGCAATTGAGAATATAGATATTGGCGGGCCAACGATGATCCGCTCTGCTGCTAAGAATAATCAAGATGTAGCAGTCGTTGTTGACACTAGTGATTATGATAGTATTTTAGTAGAGCTTGAAGCTAATGATACCGCTTTAACTGAAGAAAGAAGACTAAAGCTAGCGTATAAAGCTTTTAAACATACAGCTGAGTATGATCATTTAATTCAAGATTATTTAGCTAACATTGTTACAGAAGATGAAGAAAGTCTACCAGCAATTATCCAAGATAAATATACTAAGAAGGCAGATTTAAGGTATGGAGAGAACCCTCATCAACAAGCTGCCTTTTATCAAGAGCAGAAGTTAAATGAACCATCAGTAACAACAGCTAAGCAATTACATGGGAAAGCATTATCCTTTAATAATATTAATGATACCAATGGAGCTTTGGAGTTGGTTAAAGAGTTTACAGAGCAAGCTGCAGTAGCAGTGATTAAGCATGCTAATCCTTGTGGGATGGCAGTAGCAGATGATTTGGCACAGGCTTATCAGAAGGCTCATGCTGGAGATCCTACTTCTGCTTTTGGTAGTATTGTAGCTTTAAATCAAGATGTTAGTGCAGATGTAGCTCAAGAGATAGCAGGAGAGGATAAGTTCGTTGAGGTTGTGATTGCTCCTAGCTTTAGTGAAGAAGCTTTAGAAATTTTAAAGGAGAGATGGGACAATGTTCGTTTGCTGGAGACTGGCCCATTGAGTATAAATCGTAAACAGCCAGGTTATGATTTAAAGAAGGTGACTGGAGGTTTACTAGTACAAGATCGTGATATTGTCGAACTTAAAGAAGATGAGTTAGAGGTTGTGACTGAGGTTGAACCTACAGCTCAGCAGCTGAAGGATTTAATCTTTAGCTGGAAGGTAGTTAAACATGTTAACTCTAATGCTATTGTAATGGGCAAAGATGGAATGATAGTCGGTGTTGGGGCAGGACAGATGAGCCGAATTGATGCGATGATTATAGCTGCTCGGAAAGCAGATGGACGACAAGAGGGGGGAGTTGTTGCCTCTGATGCTTTCTTCCCGTTCCCTGATGCTATCGAACAAGCAGCTAAGAAAGGGATTAAAGCAATTATTCAGCCTGGTGGTTCAATGAGAGATGAAGAGGTAATCGCTGCTGCTAATGAACATGGAATTGCTATGGTGTTTACGGGACGTAGACATTTTAAACATTAAAGATAAATAATTTAATATTACAATTTAGTTAAGGTGTTAGCAAAATTTTGCTAACACCTTTTAAATATATTTGGCTGGCAAAAGAATGCCGTACATTATGATGCTATGATGCAGGATTTTAATTTATAGTATCTGAAATTATATAAATAACATAAAATTTAATTAATATAGTAAATTCTTATATTTGATCTAAGAAGATTTTCAAGATATTCTTTTGAATTATAGTTTTTATTTAATAGAATAGAGGGAGTGGAGATAAGATTGAGCAAGATATTAACAAATACTAAAAAATAAAATAATAATTAAAAGTTAAAGGAGGGTATTATAATGGTAAGAATTGAAAAAGATTTTATAGGAGAGATGGAAATTGATGATGATGCGTATTATGGAGTGCAAAGTATGAGAGCTGCTGAAAATTTTAGAATAACATGTATTCCAGTTAATAAAAAATTAATTAAAGCTATTGCTATGGTTAAGATGGCTGCTGCTAAAGCTAATTTAAGTTTAGGTTATCTTGATAGAAAGAAGGGGAAAGCAATTATTCAGGCAGCAACTGAATTGATGGATGGAAAATTTTATGAACAAATTATTGTAGATGAAATTCAAGGTGGGGCAGGGACTTCCACTAATATGAATGTAAATGAGGTGATTGCTAATAGGGCATTAGAGATTTTGGGTCATAATAAAGGGGATTATGAACACGTTCATCCTAATACTGATGTAAATATGGCTCAATCAACTAATGATGTAATACCAACAGCAATAAAGATAGCTACTATTAAAGAAATAGAAAAATTAAATGAATCACTTACATTATTGCGACAGAGATTTAAGGAGAAAGAAGAAGAATTTGATGATGTAATTAAAATGGGAAGAACTCAATTGCAAGATGCAGTTCCAATTAGATTAGGTCAAGAATTTGGAGCTTATAGAGAATTAATTGATAGAAATGTAGAGAGAATAAGACAAACCTTAGAAGAAGAAAAAGAGATTAATTTAGGAGGGACAGCTGTAGGAACAGGTTTAAATGCTGATCCTGAATATATTAGATTAACTGTTAAAGAATTAAGAAAGATTACAGGTCTAAATTTAAAATCAGCTGTAAACTTAATTGATGCTACTCAAAATACAGATACCTTTGTTGAAATATCAGGAAGATTAAAAACTTTAGCTACTGCTTTATCTAAGATAGCTAATGACTTACGTCTGTTAAGCTCTGGTCCACGGTCAGGATTAAATGAGATTAATCTACCAGCAGTACAACCCGGTTCATCTATTATGCCTGGTAAAGTAAATCCTGTTATGCCAGAAGCAGTTAATCAAGTAGCTTTTCAGGTTTTAGGTAATGACCAGACTATTAGTTTGGCTGTAGAAGCAGGACAGTTAGAATTAAATGTAATGCTTCCAGTTGTAGTATTTAACCTATTACAATCTATAGGGATGCTTACAAACACCTGTGAATTATTTGCTGAAAAGTGTATTAAAGGAATAACTGCCAATCGAGAAGTATGTGAGAAATCAGTTGAGCAAAGTATTGGTATTATTACAGCTATTAATCCTCATATAGGTTACACTAAAGCTAGTGAGATAGCTAAAAGAGCTCTAAAAGAGAAAAAATCAGTTAAAGAAATAGCTTTAGAAGAAGGAATCTTAGATGAAGAAAAATTATCAAAAATATTAGATCCTTATGAAATGACTGAGCCAGGGATTTCAGGTGAAAAATTGTTAGAAAAAGAGGAATAAGGTGATTATTTTCCGTTGTAAAAGTGTTGTTTTTATTTTATAAAAACAACACTTTTACATTTTAAGCATTAATTGTATAAATTTCTTGCTGGCTAAAGAAAAAGGAATCTTTTTATTGGTTATAATAGCTAAATTTCTTTTGGGGAGTTCTTCTACTAAGTTGACTTTAAATAACCCTGTTTCAGTATCTTGAAAGCAGTAATCAGGTACAAAGGAGATCCCCAGTCCTATCCTAGCCATCTCAACTAATAAGTCTACACTACCTAATTCCACTTCAGGTTGCAGATCAATGCTTAATTGACTGATTAACTCTTCAAAGAATTTTCTAGTAGTCGTCTTCTTTTCTAGCATTAATAGGGGATAATCACTTAAATGATGTAGAGAAATTTTTTTCTCCTTAAGTTGTTTGTATTTATCTCCACTGATCAGGATATCACTAAAGGTATAGACTTGATTGACTTCCATAAAGTCAGTAACTTCTTTATTAGGTAGATTACTGATGATCAGATCAACCTTACCCTGCTTTAATAACTCGACACATTTGCTAGAAGTTCGGTTAGTAATCTGAATATGGATCTGGGGATAAAGTTGATGGAACTTCTTTAAGTAAGGTAATAAAAAGTATTTACAGATGGTATCGTTGGCCCCTATATGAATTTCACCTTTATCAAATGAATTAATTTCTTGAATATTTTGCTCACCATTTTTGATTAGATTAAAGGCAGGCTCAATATGTTTAAATAAGATCTCACCTTCTTTAGTCAAGGTAACTTGTTTAGTTGTTCTGATAAACAGGGTAGTATTCAACTCCTCTTCTAAGGATTTAATTGATTGGCTGACGGCCGATTGAGAGATAAAGAGTTCATTAGCAGCTTGAGAAAAGTTTAAATGCTGTGCTACATAATAAAAAACTTTATAGAGTTCGTAATTGATATTCATTAATAACCACTCCTAATCAATAGCATAAGTATTATTAATTTTACTACTTAATTATATCACGGTATAATTAAAATATAAAATAGCTGATTGACAATTGATAGTTGAGAATTTATAATTGATAATTAAAGATCCAATTGTAAATTGTTCATTGTAAATTGTCAATTTAAAAATGAGGGGGCCAAAAATGTCACAGATCAGAAGGGTCTATGTAGAGAAGAAAGATGGTTATAATGTAGAAGCTAAGCAGTTATTAAAAGATTTCAAAGAAACTTTACAGTTAGAAGGATTAGAAGATTTAAGGATAGTTAATCGCTACGATATAGCTGGTATGTCTGAAGAAGGATATTGCCAGGCTTGTGATACAATTCTATCAGAACCACCAGTCGATAAGTTGTTTGAGGAAGAGTTAGAGTTAGCAGAAGATGAGATAGCTTTTGGAGTTGAGTATTTACCGGGCCAATATGATCAACGAGCAGACTCAGCTGAGCAGTGTATGCAGATTTTGAATGCTGAGGAGAGACCAACTGTTAGAGCAGCGAGAATAATTGTCCTACAAGGAGATATAAGCACAGATAAGTTAGAAAAAATAAAAGATTATTATATCAATCCTGTCGATTCACGAGAGGCAGAGCTAGCCAAGCCAGATAGCTTAGAAATGGAATATGAAGTACCTGAAGAGGTTGATCTTATAGAGGAATTTATTGAATTAGATGAAGCAGGACTAGAGGAGTTATTAGAAGAGCTAGGATTAGCGATGAGTAAAGAAGATGTACTTCATACGCAACGATATTTTAGGGAGGAAGAGAGAAGAGATCCTACAATTACAGAAATAAGGGTCTTGGATACTTATTGGTCCGATCACTGTCGCCATACAACATTCTTTACTAAGATAGAGGATGTCAAGATCGAAGAAGGTAAGTATACTAAACCAGTTGAGACTGCTTACCAGAGATATCTAACAGCTCGAGAAAAGGTATATTTATCTGATGAGAAAGATATCTGTTTAATGGATATAGCATTAATGGGAATGAAGGAATTGAAAAAAGCGGGTAAACTGGAGGATCTAGAAGAATCTGATGAGGTAAATGCTTCTAGTATTATTGTACCTGTAGATGTTGATGGTGAAGAAGAAGAATGGCTAGTCATGTTTAAGAATGAGACCCATAACCATCCAACAGAGATTGAACCGTTTGGTGGAGCAGCAACTTGTTTAGGTGGAGCTATTCGTGATCCTTTATCAGGACGTTCTTATGTCTATCAAGCAATGCGAATCACAGGAAGTGGAGATCCTAGAACACCAATTGAGGAGACCATTCCTGGTAAATTACCACAAAAGAAGATTGCTCAAGAAGCTTCTGATGGATATAGTTCCTATGGAAATCAGATAGGACTAGCAACAGGGCAAGTAGAAGAGATCTATGATGAAAGATTTTTAGCTAAGCATATGGAGATTGGAGCAGTGGTTGCAGCAGCACCTAGGGAAAATGTAGTTAGAGGAGATGCTGAACCAGGAGATGTAATCATATTAGTAGGTGGCAAGACAGGGCGTGATGGTTGTGGTGGTGCTACAGGTTCATCAAAAGCACATACTGAAGAATCTATCGAAGAATGTGGTGCAGAAGTACAAAAAGGTAATCCACCGACAGAAAGAAAGATCCAACGCTTATTTAGAGATCCTAAGGTAAGTACGTTGATCAAGAAATCTAATGATTTCGGTGCTGGAGGAGTATCAGTAGCAATCGGTGAACTTGCTGATGCATTAGAGATTGACTTAGATGTAGTACCTAAAAAATATGAAGGATTGGATGGCACAGAGTTAGCAATCTCTGAGTCTCAAGAACGGATGGCAGTAGTAGTTGATAGGGAAGATGTAGAGAGGTTTATTGAACTATCAGGGACAGAGAATTTGGAAGCAACAGTAGTAGCCGAGGTAAAAGATCATGGTAGATTGATTATGAACTGGAATGGGAATGATATAGTAAATCTAAGTAGGGAATTTTTGGCTACTAATGGAGCAAGTCAGAGTACAAAAGTAATAGTTAAAGAGCCACAACAAGAAGAAAATTACTTCAAGACAGCACCTCAAAAGAGGTTATCACAAGATGCAGACTTGAAAGAAAAGTGGTTAGAAAATCTATCTGATATAAATGTCTGTAGCCAGAAAGGATTAGTAGAAAAGTTTGATAGCTCTATAGGAGCAGGGAGTGTACTGATGCCTTATGGTGGAAAGTATCAACTTACACCAACCCAGAGTATGGTAGCTAAGATACCTGTTTTAGATGGGGATACAACAACGGGTACGATCATGAGCCATGGTTACAATTCAAAGTTGGCGACCTGGAGTCCATTCCATGGAGCATTGTATGCAGTAGTTGAGTCGGTAGCTAAGGTAGTAGCAGTTGGAGGAAGCTATGAAAAGATAAGGTTTACCTTCCAAGAATACTTTGAAAGATTAAATCAAGATTATGAAAGATGGGGTAAGCCTTTCAGTGCACTATTAGGTGCTTTTTATGCTCAGCAAGAGTTTGGATTACCTGCTATAGGTGGTAAGGATAGTATGTCAGGAACATTTAATGATATTGATGTTCCACCTACATTAGTATCTTTTGCTGTAGACACTGTTGACGTAAACAATGTAATTTCACCAGAATTCAAAAAGTTTGATAGTCAGATTGTATATGTCTTCCCAGAAAAGGATGAAGCTGAAATACCTGATTTTGAGCAGTTGAAGCTGACTTATCAAAGGGTAAACAACTTGATCAAAGAGGGGTTAGTCTTATCAGCTCAAGCAGTAACAGTAGGTGGAATAGCAGAAGCAGTAACTAAGATGTCCTTTGGAAACAAGATTGGGATAAGATTTGAGGAGCAAGTAGAAGATGAATTATTGTTTGGCCCGAATTATGGTTCGCTTGTTTTAGAAGTAAAAGTAGAAGCAGAGTTAGAAGAATTGTTTAAAGGAGTAAACTATAAAGCATTGGGTACAACGACTGCAGAAGAACTTATCAAGCTAGATAAGATGGAGCTAGCTATTGATGAAGCAATCGAGACTTGGGAGAAGCCTCTAGAGAAGATTTATCGTACTAAAGTAGATCAACAGGAAGAGACTTTTGATTTTAAGCCTTGTGAAGAAGATGATCTTTATGTCTGTAAAGAAAAAGTAGCCAAACCGAAGGTGTTGATCCCTGTCTTCCCAGGAACGAACTGTGAATATGATACAGCAGAGAAGTTTAAAGCAGCAGGAGCAGATGTGGAGACATTGATCTTTAAGAACTTAGTGCCCCATCAGATTGAGGAATCGATTGATGCTATGGTAGAAGCGATCAACACCTCTCAAATAATCTCATTAGTAGGAGGATTCAGTGCTGGAGATGAGCCGGAAGGAGCAGGTAAGTTTATAGCAACGGTATTTAGAAATCCTAAGATCAAGGAAGCAGTCATGAATCTATTAAACAAACGAGATGGATTAATGATCGGGATTTGTAATGGTTTTCAAGCCTTAATTAAATTAGGTTTAGTACCTTATGGAGAGATCAGAGAGTTGACAGAGGATGCCCCAACATTGACTTATAACAAAATAGGGCGCCATGCATCATGTATGGTAAATACAAGAATTGTATCGAATAAATCACCATGGTTTACTAATGTAAACACAGGGGATATTCATACAATCCCTGCTTCACATGGAGAAGGGCGTTTTGTAGCAAGTGAAGAAATGGTAAACAGGTTGTTTAAAAACGGTCAAGTAGCAACCCAATATGTAGATTTAGATGGTAATCCAACATCTGATATAGCTTTCAATCCTAATGGTTCAGTAGCCGCTATAGAAGGAATTACAAGTCCTGATGGGCGTATCTTAGGTAAGATGGCACATTCAGAGCGGATTGGAAGCAATGTTGCTAAAAATATAATCGGTGAGCAAGAACAACAGCTATTTAAAGCCGGAGTAGATTATTTTAAGAAATAAACTGTTGTTTACAAAGCTGTATACAGTTTAAACATTGAACCCCGCAAGGGGTTCTTTTTTACGTGCAAAGTGAAATTTTATTACAATTATGGTGTGATCTGTTGCGATATGAAAAGTATCGCCTAGTATTGTGAAGACAATCTACAATAACTAAA
>NZ_JALKBX010000090.1 GCF_023227745.1 Natroniella acetigena
AGAACAATAATTTTAAATTCAATATTTAATTAAATTTAAAATAGCCAATTCATCTCCACCTAATACAGTAGCTTAGACGGAGTTTTCTTGGCTGTTCTAAATAAATAATTTGGTATATTTTAAAATAGTCAACTATCAACTTATGGTTAGCCTCAATAAAATCATCTTGTCCAATTAATAATTATAAGTAATCTTAACTTAAAAAAGCTAAACCTTAAACATTTATAATTATATTTATAAATGAAATTATAAACTAAACAAAAAAATTATTAAAGCAACAATTTTTACTTAAGTTTATGTCTCCCCCTTTAACCTTTATCTATTTCTTTCACCAGAACTTTAGTCGAGCAATATCATAATTATATATATTTTTTTAATTTTTTGTCAAAAATCCATATTTTTATGAATCATTTTGCAAAATTTTTCAACTATTCTTGGTAAATATAACGATAAATTAAATGAGTTCTTACAACTTTACTAACATATTTTCTTGTTTCAGCAAATGGAATCTGATTAATTGTTCCATACTCTCCATCCCACTGCTCTTCGTGTAGCCACCTCTTCACATTCCCTTGGCCCCCATTATAAGCAGCAATTACCATCGTTCGATTATCAAACTGCTCTTTCAATTCCGCTAAATACCAACTGCCATATTTAATATTGAGCTTTGGATCATACAAATCATCATTTGAAAATTGCTGTTCATCCAATTTTTCAGCAATCCATAAGCCAGTCCGAGGCATAATCTGCATCAAACCACGAGCACCTTTGGCAGAGGTAGCCTGAGGTTTGAATTTACTTTCTACATAAATAATTGAACTAATTAAGTAAGGATCTAGATCATATTTTTCTGCTTCGGAAAATATTAACTCCTGGTAATCGAGTGGATAAATCAACTCTAAAACATCTTTATGAATTATAAATAACACGCTGAGCAGTAATAGAAAGATTAATAGCCATGTTATCTTTTTAAATTCAATTTTCATAATTAACACTCCAATTCTTACAATTAAGATAATTACTTTAAAATATTATTACTTGAAAACTAATAATATTAATTATTAAGGTTAATTTTATTCCACAGCTGCTTCAATTCTTTTTTTAGCTCTTTTTCAGTAACATTATTATTAATAATCAGATCAGCAAAAGCTCTCTTTTCAGCAAGTGGCATTTGAGACTCAACTCTGGTCACTGCAGTTTGATAATCAAAATCATTCCTAGCCATTAATCTTTCAATTTGAAGTTCTTTAGGAAGATAAACTAACCAAATTTCTTCAAAAAGCTCTATCATTCCTGCTTCAATCAGTAAAGGAACTTCAACTATAATTATTTTCTTTTTCTCTTCTAACTCTTTTAAACGCTCCTTTATCTCCTTAATAATAATCGGATGGGTTAATTGATCTAATTTCTCTTTAGCACTAGGATTATTAAAGATAATCTCTCCTAGCTTATTACGGTTAATTTGCTTATTAGGTAATAAGATCTCTTCTCCAAAATATTCAACGACCTTACGCCAAGCCTTTTGTTGAGGCTCCATCAGTCGATGGGCAATTTTATCAGCATCTAATACGGTAGCTCCTAGCTCCTTTAAATAATCAGCTACCGTACTCTTCCCACTGGCAATCCCACCCGTTAAACCAATCTTCAACTTAACTCCTCCCTCGTATAATATAATAGTGCTCTCAATTAAATTCAAAATCATAAATCCAACCTTTTATTTTGAAAAGCTTGAATTAAATGATTTTGAACTTCCTAAATGCTTATTCCTGATTTCTGCTTACTACTCCTCCGGGTTCTTTGAACCCTTCGTGATGAAAAAATCCGTTCTTAGATTTTTTTATTACTCTTTATTACTTAGTTTTTAACTGTAAATTGTACATTGTAAACTGTACATTTGTTTCCTACCTTCCCCCTCCGGGTTCTTTGAACCCTTCGTGATGAAAAAATCCGCTCTTAGATTTTTTTATTACTCTTTATTACTTAGTTTTTAACTGTAAATTGTACATTGTAAACTGTACATTTGTTTCCTACCTTCCCCCTCCGGGTTCTTTGAACCCTTCGTGATGAAAAAATCCGCTCTTAGATTTTTTCTATCTACTAATCACAATAATTGAATCAATCCTAATAAGACTAAGATTAATCCTGGCAACAGCTTGATTTTATTGCCAAACCTACTTAAGTCAATACTCTTACCCAACTGAATCCCTAGTAATAACAAGACAAATTTACAGATAAAAGTAGCAATTGAAGTAAAGAATGGTTGATAGCCTGCTAATCCAGCCCCAATACCACCACCAAAAGCATCCATAGCCAAAGCAACTCCTAAAAAAACAGCTTCTTTTCTACTAATAGCTCCTGAATAATCAAAATCAGCCTTGACCGGTTCTTGTAAGATATTGATAATCAGTCCTAAAGAACTGATCCTAATACTCAATAATTCTTTAAAATTTAATCCATCACCTTCAGCCTTTTGATTATTATTTGCTAATAAGATATGTAGTGATTGATAGAATAACCAGATTCCAATTGCAATTAAGATTAATCCTCCAATTCTTTCAGCCCAAATCGGAGAAATGAATAAAGTCAGTACATTCCCTACACTCATTGCAATCATCATTGTAAATCCAGACGCAATACTGATAATTAATAATGGTAAAATATCGATCTTGATATCTTTTAGACCATAAGTAACCCCTACTGTAAATCCATCTAAACTGACTGCAAAAGCTAAGATAAAAGCAGCAATTAAATCAATAGTTATCCCTCCTTTTTTCTTTTATATATATGCCAAGGAGGGATAGCCCGTGATTAAATAGCCTCTTCCCAACGATGATAATATTTTTCCAACTCTTTTTGAACTTCTTTATATTCCTCAGTTAAATCAGCTACTCCCTCAGGGTCATCGTAAATATCTTCAGAACCCAATTTACTTTCTAATTCTTCAACTCGCCCTTCCAACTCCAATATCTTTTCTTCTAGTTCATCTAAATCAACCTCACCCTGTTTACTAGTAGCTCTTCTTACCTCTTCTTTCTTCCTCATTTCTTTTTGCAGATCTCGTTCTAAAATCTTCTGTTTCTTTAATTCTTCTCTATAATCTGAATAATCACCTACATACTCAATCAATCTATCATCTTCAAGAGAGAATATTTTATCAACTAACCGATCTAAAAAGTAACGATCATGAGAAATAACTAAAATAGTTCCTGGATAATTAGCCAACGCCTCTTCTAATAATTCCTTAGCATCAATATCTAAATGATTGGTCGGCTCATCCAATAATAAGAGATTGAAATCTTGGATAGATAACTTAGCCAATGATAACCTTGCTTTTTCCCCTCCACTTAACATCTCTACTTTTTTAAATACATCATCTTCCTTAAACAAAAAGCGGGCCAACACCTTACGAGCTTGACTGGTAGTCACTCCTTTAACCTTCTGCAACTCCTCAACCAGATCATTCTCTAAGGTCAAATCTTCATGCTCCTGTCGATAATAACCAACCTTGACCTTACTGCCCCACTTAATTTGGCCCTGATCTGGCTTGAGATCTTCTAATAACAAGCGGAAAAGGGTCGATTTACCACTACCATTAGGGCCAACTAAAGCAATCTTTTGGCCCCGATAAATCCTAAAGTCAACCCCTTCAAACAATTCTTCATTAGAAAATGACTTCTTCAATCCCTCTACTCTTAAGACTTCTTCTCCACTGGTAGTCTCTAATTTAAAATCAATCTTGGGCTTATCTAAGGTAGGAGGAGGAGGTATTCTGACCATCCTATCCAACTGTTTCTGCCTACCTCGAGCTTGTTTAGCATCAACCCCAGCCTTATTCTTCCGAATATAAGCTTCCATCTTTTCTATCTTCTCTTGCTGCTGTTCATATTCTCGCTGCCAAGTCAATAACCTTCTTGGTTTTTCTTCCAAATAAAAAGAGTAATTCCCTCTATACTGCTCCAACCTTCCTGCTTCCAACTCCCAGATTCGATTGACAACTTGATCTAAAAAGTAACGATCATGGGCAATCACTACAACTGCTCCATCATAGTCTTGTAGGTAATCCTCTAACCATTCCTTAGCCTCTAAATCAAGATGATTCGTCGGCTCATCTAATAGTAATAACTCAGGCTGTTGTAACAACAGTTTAGCTAACGCTGCCCTTGTCTTCTCCCCTCCACTGAAAGAATCCAACCTTCTTGACCAATCAATTTCAGCAAATCCTAAGCCGTGTAAGACGCCCTTAATCTGGCTTTGATATTGATAACCATCTTTTCTTTCATACTCTTCTCGCAAGCGACTATACTTATTCATCACTTGCTCTAAGTCATTTCCTTGTACTTGGCTCATCTTAGCTTCTAATCGATTTAATTTCTCTTCTAACTTAAATAACTCCCGATAAATTCCTAATAATTCATCATATAATTTATTATTTCCATTTAACCCAAAATCTTGGGCCAAATAACCAACCTCTAAATCATTAACAGTCAAAATCTCTCCTTGATCTAAAAATTCCTGACCAGTCAATACCTTCATTAAGGTCGACTTCCCAGTTCCATTGGCCCCAATCAACCCAACACGATCTCGCTTTTGAATCTGTAATGAAAGATCTTGAAATATTAATTTTTCTGGATAAACCTTAGTTGCTTGCTTTAACTGTAATAATGCCATCGAATTTATTCCTCCTGTTATTGACAATCGGGACAGAAATAAGAACTACGCCCCCCTACTTTAATTCGCTGCAAACTACTACCACACCTTCTACATTCTTTACCTTCTCGATCATAAACCTGTAAATAATTCTGATAACTTCCAGCTTGTCCACTAGCATCAACATAATCCCACTTAGTTGTACCCCGATGTTCAATCCCTTCACTCAAAACTTTCCTAATTGCTTGATAAAGCTTTTCAATCTCACTTTCAGTTAAGGTATCGGCTGTTCTTAATGGATGAATTTGAGATAAATAAAGGCTTTCATCGACATATATATTACCTAATCCAGCTAAAAACCTTTGGTTTAGTAATAATGGTTTGATTCTACCTCGCCGAGAGGCTATCATCTCCTTAAATCTCTCCACTGTAAACTCTGCTGTCAACGGCTCTGGTCCTAACTTGGTCAAACTACCAGCTTCTTGTAAGTCATTGACCAAATAAGTCCTAGTAAACTTTCTCTTACTACCCAATCTCAGCTGATCACCAGCTGCAAACTTCAACAAGATATAATCATACTTATCAGCTGGCTCATCTTGTTCAGCATAGACAAAGCGACCGGTCATCCTCAGATGGGTCACTAAATAATAGTCATTATCAAGTTCAATAATGATATACTTTCCCCTTCTGCTAACCTGCTCAATCCGACTCCCTTGCAAAACTTCCTTAAATTCATCTACCTCAGGCTTAGCTATCAACTTCTTATTTTTAACCTCTACCTCTGTAATTACTTGGTCTATAATCAATGGCTGTAATGTATCGACTACCGTCTGTACTTCTGGCAATTCTGGCATTTTAATAACCCCCTCGGTAAAGCAATTAATAGTGAATAGTTAAGTTCAAGACCTTTAAATTATATTTATAATTCATATGCATCAACTTAATACATAATTTTCTAGTCACCTTACTTTTTATTGATATATAGTTTCACTTTTAAAATTAAAATCTGCAACCAATAAACTTCAAAATCAGTTTCGAGA
>NZ_JALKBX010000091.1 GCF_023227745.1 Natroniella acetigena
TTTGACTAGCTCTTCTTGCTTAGTTGAAACATTGCATTGTTTAGTTTTCAAAGACCGAATAGCTTGTTTAATTCCTGCCACTTCCTCAAGCGACAGTTAACAGAATATCAAATTCGTTCTCAGTTGTCAAGCACTTTTTGAAATCTTTTTTGTTACCAATCTTTTTTGCGGCAACATCGAGTAGTATATCACTCTACTCCAAACTTGTCAAGAAAAGATTAAACTTCTATATTTCTTGCAAGCGACAACTAATAGAATAACATTTGTCCTCTTAAATGTCAAGCATTTATATAAACTTTTTTCAAATCTATAAGTTACAACCTAAAAAAGAGGGGCAGCCCCTCTTTTTTATTTGATCAATCCTCCTCCTACAACTACATCCTGATCATAAAACACAACAGACTGTCCAGGAGTAATTGCTCTTTGAGGTTGAGCAAATACCACTTTAACCTGAGCATCATTCACAGGATAAATAGTTGCTTTAGCAGCTGATGTATTATATCTAATTTTAGCTTGCACCTTTAAAGGTGTAGATAAGCTTTCAATAGCAATCCAATTTAAATCATCAGCAATCAAGCTTTCAGCAAAGACATCCTCATTATCTCCTACAATCACAGCATTCCTTTCTGGATCTAATTCAACTACATACCACTTCTTATGTGTTTTTAAATCAAGCCCTTTTCGCTGACCAATAGTATAAAAGGGAAGACCATCATGTTCTCCCAGTTTATTACCTTCTAAATCGAGAATTGGCCCTGGCTCAATAATATCAGGATAATTCTCTTTTAAAAATCTATTATAATCATCAGCAGGAACAAAGCATATTTCTTGACTATCAGGTTTATTATGAACCTTTAAACCAAACTCCTTAGCTAATTCTCTTGTTTCAGTTTTTTTATATTCAGCTAAAGGAAAGAGTGTATGCTCCAATTGCTCCTGCGTCATATTATATAATGTATAACTTTGATCCTTCCTTTCATCAACAGCTTTTCTAATTATATATCTCCCTTGTTGATTTTGATCGATTTTAGCATAGTGACCAGTAGCCATATAATAAGCATCTAATTCTTTAGCTTTCCTCAAGAAAGCACCAAACTTAATCTCTTTATTACACATAATACAAGGATTAGGAGTCCTAGCTTTAGCATATTCCTCTTTGAAGTCCTGGATAACTTTTTCTTCAAATAACTCTTTAAAATTAACAACATAAAACGGAATATCCAATCTATTAGCTACCCTTCTTGCATCTTCTACAGCTGATAAAGAACAGCAACCCCCTTCATTTTCCTTAGGATTCTCTGTAGTGGGCCAAATCTGCATAGTTATCCCAATTACTTCATAGCCTTCTTCCTTTAACAAAGCAGCAGTTAAGGAGCTATCAACTCCTCCACTCATTGCTACAACAACCCGCTCCTTATTCAACATCTAATTCACCCTTTATCATCAAAGTTTATTAATTCATATCTAAAGTACATTCTTCTCCAAGGTCATGTCCATGATGAGCATCTTCATCATTATCTTCTTCATTATCAATCCCTAAATAGTCATTGATAGCTTTATGTAATGCATCTGCTGCTAAATTAGAACAGTGCATCTTAGCTGGAGGTAGTCCATTCAATGCCTCAGCTACAGCTTGATTACTCAATTGCTGAGCTTCTTCTATTGTTTTCCCTTTGACTATTTCAGTAGTAATACTACTTGTAGCTATAGCAGCTCCACAACCAAAAGTTTTAAATTTTATATCATTAATCTTTTCATCATCTACTTTAATATACATCTTCATAATATCGCCACACTTCGCATTACCAACCGTTCCTACACCATCAGGATTTTCTATTTCACCTACATTACGTGGGTTCTCAAAATGATCCATAACTTTATCACTATACATTCACAGCCACTCCTTTATTATTATTTTCTATTTAATAAGATTTTATAAGCATTATTGATTATAAATTGGTGACATAGCCCTTAAATCAGCTACAATTTTAGGCAATAGTTCTAATACTTTATCTACTTCTTCTTCTGTATTATATTTACCTAGGGTTAATCGCAAAGAACCGTGAGCTATCTCATGGGATAATCCCATTGCTAATAGCACATGGGAAGGATCTAAAGAACCTGAAGTACAAGCTGAACCACTTGAAGCAGCTATTCCTTCTAAGTCTAATTTCATTAAAATCGACTCACCTTCAATATATCTAATACTGAAATTAACATTCCCAGGTAATCGCTCAGTTCGATGACCATTTAATTTCACATGATCAATCTTCTCTTCTATTCCATTGATCAGCTTATCTCTTAATATAATTAACTCTTCTCTTTTCCTATTTAAATTCTTTCTAGCTAACTCAGCTGCTTTTCCTAAGCCTACAATTGCAGGAACATTCTCTGTTGTTGCTCTCCTATTTCTTTCTTGAGCTCCACCATGCAAAAACTTCTTAATCTTTGTTCCTTTTCTTACATATAAAGCCCCTACTCCCTTTGGCCCATTGAATTTATGAGCAGATAATGATAATAAATCTACATTTAATTGATTGACATCGACAGGAATCGTTCCTACTGCTTGAACAGCATCAGTGTGAAAGGTTACTCCAGCAGTTTTAGCAATTTCACCAATTTCAGCAATCGGTTGGATAGTACCCATTTCATTATTAGCTAACATAATTGTAATTAAAATAGTATCCTCACAAATTGCATCTTTTACATCTTGAGGATTGACAAAACCATCTTCATCTACAGGTAAGTAAGTGACTTCAAATCCTCTTTCTTTTTCTAAGTATTCACAAGTATGTAACACAGCATGATGCTCAATAGAAGAAGTAATAATATGCTTACCTTGCTCTTCTAAAGCAGAAGCAACTCCTTTGATAGCATAATTGTCAGCTTCAGTTCCACCACTGGTAAAAATCATCTCTTTTACTATATCTGCACCAATTAACTGAGCAACTTTATCTCTAGCCTCAGTAATAGCATTCTTAGCTTCTCTTCCAAAAGAATGAAAACTAGAGGGGTTGCCATATACTTGATTAAAATAAGGTTCCATTTCCTTAACAACTTCCTTATCTACTGGTGTTGTTGCTCCATAATCCATATATATCTTCTTCATCTTTATTCCTCCTTTTGTAGGCATTATACTAGTCATTAGCCACTAACCACTAAATATGGTACATATAACCATGCTGCGAACCATTTTGTTTAGCATTAATAGCTTCTTGTCTCAAATCTTCTAATGTAATTTCATCTAACACTTCATCAATACTATCTTTCATTCTTTCCCAGATCATCCTAACAACACAATCAGTAATATTTTCACACTTACCCTCTTCAACTTTATCAGATACACAATCAACTGGAGCAATTGGTCCTTCTAAAACTTTAATAATATCTCCAATCGTTATCTCAGCAGGAAGCTTAGATAGTAAGTATCCTCCATGAGCTCCCCGCACACTATTGACTAAACCTTCTTTTCTCAAATTAGCAATCAACTGTTCTAGATAATGTTCAGATATATTTTGCCTTTCAGCTATACTCCTAAGTGGAGTTGGCCCATCACCTTGATGTAAAGCTAAATCAAACATTGCCCTTACTCCATAGCGACCTTTGGTTGATAACTTCATTAAACCCCTCCTGTTAATCCCGACCTTTGTTGTTGGTTTTGCTAAAATAATCATACCACAGGACTAAGAATTTGTCAATAGCGGTTTAAAGATTATAATTTAAGTAGTTTCAAAGACTTTAACTTTATCATTGCATAGCTATTTTCAAAAACAAGCCCATTCTTCCCTCTTATAATTATTAGCAATATTAATTATAATTATGTGTTTTCTATGATTATCCTTACTTCAATGTACAACAGTTTATAGTTGAGAATTATAGGCGTTAACCTAAATCTAATATTGAAAAATTAAATACTATATTGATATAAAGTGGCACTTTGCCACTTTATATCAGTGTACAGTTTACAGTTGATGGTTGACAGTTAAAACCATTAAAAACTTAAATCAAAATCACTCTAAACCTGCGAACATAAGGCATTTCAGAGGTCTTAATTTTTTAAGGTTTTGATCTTAACTGTAAACTGTTCACTGTACACTGTCAACTCAATTATGTGTCACTTTGTGACACATAATTGTAATTAAGTTTAAACTTAAGCTTAGTTATAACAATCAACCTTTGGTTGAAACTTATTTTTTAACTCATTTATTTTTCTCAATGAATAACTAACAACCGGGCCAATCCCTAAAGCAGTCAAGATAGTACCGACTCCAACTGGCCCCCCTAACAAATAACCTACACTTAAAGCTACAACCTCTATTCCTCCTCTGATTATCGAAATATCACAACTTAAGTTTCTATCTAACGCCATCATCAAACTGTCCCTTGGCCCAGTTCCACAATGGACTGAAATATATACTCCAACTCCAAACCCCAAAATAATTACTCCTAATCCCAAATAAAGATATCTCATAATTAAATCTGTGGGACTAGAGACTACTAAAAGTAATCCATCAAGAATAAACCCTACTAACACCATATTAGCTATTGTGCCTAAAGTCGGCTTTATCTTTGCTAACAAAAAACTTAATAAAATAATTACAAAGCCGGTTATTTGAGCTGCTCTACCTACAGTCAAGCTAAATTGATTGGCCAATCCAATATGGAAGACATCCCAAGGGGCAACCCCTAACTCTGCTCTAATAGTCAATGCAATTCCAAAACTAATAACCACTTGACCTACCATAAATACAGCCCACTTCTGTAATACTTTCATCCTCGAAACTCATCCCCTTTAATTTTAATCTCTGCTTCTCCTTTAGTAGCTTCTTTAATCTTAGCAGTTAAACTAGTAAAAAAACTGGGTTTAATCAACCCAATAACTTCAACTCCATTAGCTTTATACTCTACATTCTTTACCTGACCAGAACTACCTTCTAAATAATTAATAACTCCCCCCAGTAAATCATAAGAAATCGTAATACTGAATTTAAGATACCTAACCCTCTCTTCAATCCCAGCTTCTTTGATTACTTCCCGCACCGAATCGCCATAAGCCCTAATTAACCCTCCTACCCCATGCTTAACCCCACCAAAATATCGAGTCACTACTACTGCAACATTAGTAACCCCTCTCCCTTCAAGTGCCTGTAAAGCTGGAGGACCAGAAGAACCAGCTGGTTCTCCATCATCACTACAGCGAGTAATCGCTTGATCTGCTAGACCAACCTTAAAAGCAGATACATTATGAGTAGCATCAGAAAATTCCTCAGCAATTTGATCGATAAATTTTTCTGCCTCTTCAGTTGTCTTTACACTCTTAATAGAAGTGATAAACTTGCACCTTTTTATCTTTCTTTCTATTCGAATATTATTAGCTATAGTCTTATAATTATCTTCCATTTTACCCCTCCAAATAACTCATTCATCTATATCAACATATCTTTTATTGATATATAGTGTCAGTAGTCTGTGTCTGTGGCAGTGAAGTTCAACATCTTTAAACACCTCAAACATAGGTTTTGAAGTTAGTTTTTTTACTGACACGGATTACGGACACTGACAATAGAGATAGGTAATCCTTCAATAGTATTGTTACCTATTTTCAGATTTTCCCCCTCTTCACACCCAG
>NZ_JALKBX010000092.1 GCF_023227745.1 Natroniella acetigena
TAATTTTCATATAGGTTGATATTAGGTATGTCAGCTAATTTATTTTTCACAAAAATCGAGGAAGAACCTAAATAATATATTTTTTTGTCAAGTCCCAATATAACATAAAAAATTATTTATAACCTGTCCTTCTTAAAAACTGCTACCCTAGTGTAAATCAACTTATAATAACGGGCCAATATCTGCAATTATTATACACAATATCTAAGACAGCCAACTCCTAAGATTGGCACAAAGTTGGCCCGAAAAGAAAAAAGACAGATCTTTTTAAGATCTGACTAGGTGTTAATCTGTCCATGAATTTATACTAACACAAATAGCTTATTAAATAGCAATCTGTTTACTACGTTCTTTATCAGCTTGTACAACACTTAAATCTTCTTTTATTTGTTTAGCTAAAATTTTTGCCATTTTAACTGGAACAGCATTACCCACCATCTTATATCCATCATTGAGTTTTTCATAGAAAAACTTAAAATCATCGGGAAATGATTGGATTCTAGCTGATTCTCTAATGGATAAGCGTCTATAATTATTACATTGAAATTCCCATTTATCTCTTTTCACTTTAACCATTGGTTTTGCTGCAGGATGAATTTTGGCATGACGACCACTAGCCTCAACTGTATATGCTTGTTCATCCCAACCCCGCCTTCTATTTCTTGACATATATCTGGAAGAAAATCCACCTATATAATATTCATGACCATTGATCTCTAACTGATCACCATTAGTGTAATTCTTATCTTTAGCAGATACAGGTTCAGGTAAATCTCCGATAGTTTCCCGTAAAGTCTTTTTAGCTGTTGATTCTAATTTATCAAAATCAAACTTCAAATCTAAATCCTCTCTATAACCAATAATAAAGACCCTCTTTCTTGTTTGACAAACACCATAATCTGCTACATTAATCTTTTTATATTCAACCTTGTATCCAATACTCTTCATCAAATTCAGTATCTCTTTAAATTCATCTATATTATTTTTATATGTAATTCCAGGTACATTCTCTGCCAAAAAGAATTTAGGTTTTTTATCCCTTAAGACCCTGATATATTCATAAAAAAGTTTTCCCCGATTATCATCAATCCCACCTAGTGAACCAGCGATACTCCAAGATTGACATGGTGGGCCTCCTATTATTCCATCAGCCTCAGGAATTTCTTCTGATTCAATATCAACAATTGATCTAGTATCCAACTTTGTACCAGGATGATTGTATTCATAAGTTTCTTTAATTTTTTCATTATATTCATTGGCCCAACCGACATTAAAGCCAGCTTGTCTAAATCCCAGATCTAATCCTCCACAGCCAGCAAATAATGAAACAACATCTATTTCTTCTTTTGGATTATTGTTTGTTGTCATAATCCCCCTCCTCTTTCAGCATATTATTAGCATATTGTTATAGTAACACTTTTATTTTTAAAATGCAAAGCTTTTAAAAATAAGAGAAAAGACAATTTATAAACTTATCTTTTTTTCCCACCTTTCAGCTGGACTATCTATTAATTGAGTATCAAATTTCAAAGAAGATTCAACTTTACTACTAGCAGTATGTATTCTCATATTAATGTTCCACCCATTATCTAAAATAATACGAACTCTATTTGGAGTCCCTCTACTACTTTTAGCAGCTGAAACTTCTAGACAATTAGTAGGAAGAGGTAATTGTTCTCCAGCATTTAATTCACCACGTAAATTATAAGACTTCACAACTAATCTTTTCTTATTAAAATTTGCTTTAGCTTTATAAAAGTCTTTTTCACCAACTAAATAAATGATTAGGTTCTTCATCACTTTTTCACCATATTTATTAAAGGCTCTATTTAGATAATTTGCTACTGCATCACACGCGGGCTTATATAATAATTCATTCTTTTTATCTCCTAGTTCTTTAAATTTAATTATATCATTTCGGTCACAATATTCTTCTAAATTATTAAAAGTATCCCTTATATCATTCCAATATTGCTCATCCGCAGGTACTCCAAGCCATTCTTCCCCAATATCTATCCTTGGACTAACTCTTTGATGTCTAGCAGCATCGTGATTTGATTTTAAAGAAATTCCTACTTCTTTATCTCTCTTTTCATTAAAAAATCTTATGTCTGTTACATCTTTTTTTCCACTCTTTTCTCCAGTTTTTTCTACAAAAATGCAATCAAATATATCATCATCTAAATTTTCAAAAAAATTCATTAATTCAATACTTGCAGTTTCCATTTCTTTTGCCATAGTTTTAGGTAGCTTATTAAAGTACTTTTCTCCCTTGGTTTTACACCAATCAATTGTTTCAGGAGTAGCCTCACAATTAAAAACATCTAAAGCTGATCTAATATTTGCATATTCAAATGCATAACCCCTTTGGGCAGGAGTAGGACTCATAAAAATTCCTCCTTCTTAATTTTATTATCTCCTTTAGCCATTTAATGAAAATAGAAAACAATATATTAAGCTTCCATTAATAGTACTTATATGTAAAATTGCTTTTTACCTTCATATATTCTATCTTTTATTTATACAAATAAGAATCCCTCTGAAGATGATTTAATGAAACCTCGTTTAAATTCTTTAATAAAAAGTAATCTTAGACAATTTGTAATTTCTAAATTGCAATAATAAATAACATCAATAGATTTGGCCAACATCTGCAACAATATCTAAGGCAGCCAACTGCCAAGATTGGCACAAACTTGGCCCGAAAAGAAAAAAGCCAGATCTATTTAAGATCTGACTAGATGTTTGGGGTTGGCCAATACCAAAAACAAACGGGATAGTAGTACTGACACAATCACTCAGTACCACTATCCCTAATTACGATGGCCCCATTTCAGTCGCTCCAAGACAGCATAGCTACAAGCTGACTAAAGAACAAGTCAGCACCCGGTATCTATACTGCTTTCCACTCCTTCAACCGGGCCAGGCTTTAATTTTTAGAAAAGATTTAACAACCCAATCGGCTAATGTTTAAAAATCCCCTCCAGCAAAACCATCTTTTCCCTCAAATCCCTCCCCCCAAACCCCCTACCCATCAACTCCCTTTGCGGACAGGCTCGCATAACCACCGAGCCAAAAAAGGTGCCATTATTTTGGGGGGAGGGGTACTTGAGGGACAACATTTGAGATGATGAGAAATCTCACAGAATTTCTCATCTATTCTCATTTTGCTTCCAGGGATTTTTCGAAAGGATTTAAATTTTTCTTAGCCGCTATTAACTGGTTTATCTGAAGTTCAATATTTTGGTTAAACACTTATCTTAATTTTTAAATTTCAAGTATTCTTTTAAGTCTGATCTTAATATTTTTTCTAACTCTCCCCAGTTATCAGAACTTGTTTCCGCAAATAGAAAAGCAAAAACTCCATATTTATTATAATCTATTCTTCTCATTTCTAAAGGGTTTTCAAAATAAGAACTAAACTTTTCATAATTAATTCCTATAATATCATTAGAATTTATATCATTAGGTAAATCTGCAACAACAATACTATAAATTTTATCTTCTTTATTTTTAAGTATCTTTTCCCAGCTGGGTTCTTTCTGCTTGAAAAAATACTCATATACATTTATTTCATAAGCATAATAAGCTACATCTGTTGTACACCAACCTGCAAATCTCATCGGATTTACTTCGATAGGAACTATATTCCCATCATTATCAACCCTAAATTCTATATGCATTGGAAATCCATTTAAATTTATTAATTTCCCCATTTCACTTAAAAAATCTAAGAATAAATTATGATACTTTTCTATTATTTTTTTAGAAGTTATGTAAACTCTATCATTTACATCTTCTCCCGAAGAAAAAATATGCTCTAAAATATTTAAAATCACTGGTTTTCCTTCATTATTATAATAAAGATCAATCGCAAATTCTTTTCCTTCTATATTTTCTTCTATAATAAATTTATTTGTATTTATCACTTCTTCTGGATAATTATCTCCCATATTATTAACTTCTTTTTTTAATTTTTTCCTAACCTTTTCCCACTCTAAAGCACTATTGACTTGATAAACTCCCATACTAAAAAATCCAACTGATGGTTTAATAATAAAAGGCATTTCAATTTCATCTATATTTATTTTATCTAATTTCTCAAAACTTATTTCTTTAAAATAAAAATCAGGATACATATCTCTTAATAATTTGCGGAATTTAAATTTATCCTTAAAAACATCAATCTTTTCAGGCAAATCAGTAAAAGATAAATTATTAGTTATCCAATCAATTGGATTCTCTGAATTACTATAAATTAATTTTTTTCCATTCTTAACTCTATTAACAAATTCTTTTTCTCCTAAAAAATTAATGTTCTCATTCAATTCAAATTCTTCCGTAGCTTCATTTTTCAAAACAGGCAAATTTAATTTTAATATTGTATCTTCTAAAAAATCTGATACATATGGTTTATCTAATATTAACACTATAATCATCCTTTCTAGTATTTGTTAAAAATAATATACTAAATATTCAATTTCAGATAACTTAATCTTCACGCACAATATTGACCATCAAAAGACATTATTAATACTATTTTACTACATCTTTCCTAAAACTTAAACCAAAATTTACATAAAGAAAAAACCAGCTCTATTAAGAACTGGCCAACAAGTTATCTCGTTTCATCATTTCAACAATCTTCTTATCTAATTTCCGACTAACAGCCTGTACACCTTCATCTAATAAATCCTTACCTTCAGCCTCTTTAGCCATCCTTCTCCGCAAAAATTC
>NZ_JALKBX010000093.1 GCF_023227745.1 Natroniella acetigena
CTAAGAGCGGATTTTTTTCATCACGGAGGGTTCGCAGAACCTGGAGAGAAAGAGCATTGAATAGTGAATAATGAATAGTGAATAGTGAATAATGAATAGTTAAAACAAATTTACAATTTACAATGAACAATGTACAGTTAAAATTCAAGTAATAAATAGCAACAAAAAATCTAAGAGCGGATTTTTTTCATCACGAAGGGTTCACAGAACCCGGAGAGAAAGGGCAGTGAATAGTTAAAATCAATTGATAGTTTTCAATTGATAATTGATAGTGGAAGAGATTAAAAGCATAAAATAAATTTAAATTATATTAAGGAAGTTAAAAATCAGTTGGTTTGTTTTGTTGTTTGGTTTTAACTATCAATTTTCAATTCTCAATTATCAATTAAAAAGGAGGTTTGTATATGATTCCAGTTGTTTCAATCATTGGTTGGTCTAATTCAGGTAAGACAACCTTTATCACGCATTTAATTCCTGAATTAAAAAAAAGGGGCTATAAGATAGCGACAATCAAGCATGATGCCCATAAATTTGAGATAGATAAGCCTGGGAAGGATAGCTGGCGCCATCGGAAAGCAGGAGCAGCTCAGGTTGTGTTGACTTCTCATGAGAAGTTGGCTCTGATCAAGGAGGTAACTGAGCAGGTTGAATTGGATTATATTATGGAACACTATATTGATACAGAGTTTGATTTGGTGATAACAGAAGGTTATAAGACAGGAGACAAGCCTAAAATCGAAATCTTTAGACCAGCAGTTCATGAAGAGCCAGCGTTACCGGAAGATGAGCTATTAGCAAGGATTATTAATGATTATCAACAGCCAGAAATGTTGGCAGAGAAGGTGATAGAGATAGCTGATTTGATTGAAGAGAAATTTTTGGCGTGATCTTAATCTTGATTTTAATTATGGTAGGTTTAGGAACATTATATGATCGAAATTAAAGATCTGAAGATAGATTTAGGAGATTTTGCTGTTAAAGATATTTTTCTAACTGTACCAGAGGGTAAGTGCCATGTGATTATTGGCCCGACAGGGAGTGGCAAGACATTAATTTTAGAATTAACTATTTAAATTTCCTGAAATAGATGTTATACTAATAAGAAGCACTGAATAATGAATAGTGAATATTGAATATTTAATAGTTAGATATCAAAAAGAGTTAACTTAGATGTTTTTAAATTGGTTTTATAAGTTGTTGATTATTTAGTGTATGGTTTTTTATGAACTTCAATTATTCAATATTAGATATTAAATATTCAATATTAAATGTAACCAAGGGGGCAGTAATAATGGAAGTTTTTAAAACAAGTGGTACTTGTGCAGATGAGATCAGATTTGAAATTGAAGACGGAGTAATTGAAAAAGTTGATTTTGTTGGTGGTTGTAATGGAAGTTTAGCTGGGATAGCAGCTTTGGTTGAGGGCCAACCAATAGAGAAGGTAGCTGAGAAGTTGAAAGGGATAGCTTGTCGTAATGGGACTTCTTGTCCAGATCAATTGAGCAAGGCTTTACAAGATTTGGTAGCAAAGGAAGGTAAAACCGTTTGACAAACTAGGGATTAATTTGTTATGATACATATAACTTAATAAAGTTTTGGATTCTCTTATCCAGAGTGGCGGAGGGACTGGCCCTATGAAGCCCAGCAACCAGCACTTTCATCTAAGTGCCTGGTGCTAATTCCTGATAGATAAGAGGGGAAGCTAGCTATTTTACTTCTTCTCTTTGAGGGGGAGTTTTTTTGTTTTTCTAAAGAGAAAAGATTAAAAAGGAGAGAAAGTCAATGATTAAAATTAATAATTTGCAAAAGGTTTATCGAAGTGCTGAGCAGGAAGTTATTGCTCTACAGAAGATAGACTTAGAGATTGAAACCGGAGAGATTTTTGGGATTATTGGCCCGAGCGGAGCAGGCAAGAGTACATTAATACGTTGTTTGAATCTATTAGAAAAGCCAAGTAGTGGAGATATTATAATAGCAGGTCAAGATCTAACTGAGTTGACAACTAAAGAATTACGAGAAGCTAGAAAAGAGATCGGAATGATCTTTCAGAATTTCAACCTATTAAAGTCACGAACTGTTGCTCAAAACGTAGCATTTCCTTTAGAACTTGCAGGGGAGAAGAAAGATAAGATTAAAAGCAAAATATATAAATTACTTAAGTTAGTTGGATTAGCTGATAAAGCAGACAGTTATCCTAGCCAACTAAGTGGGGGCCAACAACAGCGAGTAGGGATTGCTAGAGCATTAGCTAATGATCCTCAAGTCTTATTATGTGATGAAGCAACCTCTTCTTTAGATCCAGAAACGACCAACTCAATTTTGGAATTATTAAAAGATATCAATCAGAAGCTGGGAATTACTATTGTTTTAATTACTCATGAGATGGAAGTTATCAAAGAGATCTGTACTAAGGTAGCAGTTTTAGAGGCAGGTCAAATTGCTGAACAGGGTGCTGTGATCGATCTATTCTTAAATCCCCAACAAGAAGTTACTAAAAGGTTTGTCCAAGGTGTGATTAATGCTGACTTACCAGAAGAGTTCTTATTTTCAACAGATAATGCTACTGGGAATGGTAGTTTAGTCAAGATATCTTTTATTGGTCAATCAGCTAAGCAGTCACTTATTTCTGATTTGATTCATAAGTATCAGATTAAGGTTAATATTTTATATGGTAATATCGATAAGATTCAAGGAGTTAGTTTTGGTACTTTAGTAATTGGGATTGAAGGTAATAAGCAACAAGTTAAAGAAGCAATTAAGGAGTTGGTCGATTTAGATGAAGTAAAAGTAGAGGTGATTCAGGGTGCAGAACCTGTTAGAGATATTGGTTAGTGATAGTGAGCTGTTATGGGGGGGGTTACAAGAGACAATCTATATGGTGGGTCTTTCAATGGTGATTTCAACCTTTTTTGGACTGTTGCTAGGAGTAGGGGTAGTCGTTACAGAGAAGGATAATTTATTAGAAAATAAATATATTAACTTTGTTTTAAGTATAATTATTAATGTTGTCCGTTCAATCCCTTTTATCATTTTAATGGTGGCTATTATTCCATTCACTCGTCTATTAGTCGGAACTTCAATTGGTACTGAGGCAGCAATTGTTCCCTTGACGGTAGCAGCTATACCTTTTACTGGTAGGATTGTTGAAAGTGCTATCAAGGAAGTTGATCAAGGAATAATAGAAGCTGCTCAAGCTATGGGAGCTACTTCCTGGGAGATTATAATTAAGGTTTTAATTCCTGAAGCTTTGCCTTCGCTAATCTTGGGATTGACCATAACTGCAATTACATTAGTTAGTTTTTCTGCAATAGTGGGAGCAGTTGGTGGAGGTGGTTTAGGAGATATTGCAATTAGATATGGTTATCAGCGCTTTCAAACAGATGTAATGCTTAAAACGGTATTACTGTTGATTGTCATGGTGCAAGGTTTACAAGGTTTTGGGAATTGGTTAGCAGCAAAAGTAGACCACAAATAAAGAGCAGTGAATATTGAATACTGAATATTGAATAGTTAAAAAGCAATGAATACTGAATAATTGAAAAGCAATAAGAATAATTATACTTTTAATTTGAATTATAATTATTCAATATTAGGTATTAAATATTAAATGAAAACGAGGAGGAGAGAAGTAATGAAAAAATTATTAGTAGTCTTGAGTTTATTAGTAGTAGCAGGGTTGGTAATAGGTTGTGGAGGAGCTGAAGAAGCAACAACAGAAGTAGAAAGAATAACAATAGGAGCTACTCCTGTTCCACATGCTGAGATTTTAGAGGATGTAGTTAAGCCGTTATTAGCAGAAGAAGGGATTGAGTTGGAGATAAGGGAGTTTACTGATTATGTAACCCCTAATCTTGCCTTAGATGATGGGAGTATTGATGCTAACTTTTTTCAACATACTCCTTATTTAGATAATTTCAGTTCTGAAAGAGAGTTGGATTTAGTGGATATTGCTAGTGTTCATATTGAGCCGATCGGTCTTTATTCAGAGCAGATTGACAACTTAGATCAGCTTGAAGAAGGAGCGTTGATTGCAATTCCTAATGATACAACTAATGAGGGAAGAGCACTCTTATTATTAGAGGAAGCAGGGCTGATTGAATTGAGTTCTGAGGCTGGCTTAGAAGCTACACCGGTTGATATTATTGACAACCCTAAAGATCTAGAATTTAGAGAATTAGAAGTAGCTCAATTGCCTCGGTCGTTACCTGATGTTACAGCAGCAGTGATCAATACTAATTATGTTTTAGAGGTTGATCTGATTCCAACTGAAGATTCATTGATAATTGAAGGTAGTGAATCACCTTATGCCAATGTTTTAGCAGTTAGAGGAGCAGAACGGGAAGATGAGCTGTTAAATAAGCTAGCAGATGCTTTGAATTCACAGCAGGTTAAAGATTATATTGAAGAAGAGTATGGAGGTTCTATTGTACCTGCATTTTAAAGTGAATAATCTCTAAAATAAGATGCCTCAAGGCATCTTATTTTTATTTTCTATTAAGGATTGAATTTCAAGAATTATTGGACATTGGGTCTGATTTGACGTTATAATATTAATATAGGATTACAAAATAGACGTCCTATGTCAAGTAAAAATTTGGAACTTAATTTTAGGGTATAGTTTCCCCTAGGTCAATTTTTGAAA
>NZ_JALKBX010000094.1 GCF_023227745.1 Natroniella acetigena
CTTTAAACTTGTAATTACCTACTAGTGGCTCTTCAATGCTTTTTACTATTCAATATTCAGTATTCAATATTCAATGCTTTAGTCGTCCATAATAACAACACCCAATTGCCCCATTAAACTGTGGTTTAGCTAAGGAGATTACCTCTTCATAATCCTGTGTTAAATAATCTCTGATCGCTTTATTTTGAGCAACTCCACCAGATAAGACCAACCTCTTTCCCTTAAACTTAGTCAATAGCGGATCTAGCCTTTTATACATTGAATAGTTAACTCCTGCACATAACCGTTCTAGCTTGGCCCCTTCAGCAATCTTGCCAATCAATTCAGACTCAGAAAAGACAGCACAGGTAGAATTAAGCTCTACTGGATCACGACTATATTCGACCAACTCTGTCAGTGGAACCTCCAACACTTCAGCCATATTCTCTAAGTACCTACCACAAGAAGCAGCACACTTTTCATTAAGCTCTAAATCAGTAATCAAACCCTTTTCTACTCTGACTACTTTAACATCTTGTCCACCTACATCCAGTAGGACAAAATCCTTTAACTCAGTCTGATAAAAGACACCATAGACATGGGCTTTCAACTCATTGATCGTTTCAAATTCCTTTAAATCAGTATTATTCTTACCATACCCTGTAGAAATTTTAATATCAGCATCTTCTACACCCAATTTCTTGAGATCAACTACTATCTTACCAGTAAAGTTACAATAGTCTCGATAAAAAGACATCGTACTTACCTTAAGTTGCTGGCTAATCTCTTGATTCTCCATTACTACAACCTTTACCTCTCTACTCCCTAGATCAATTCCTAGTAACTTCAAGCTTCTCCCTCCTTTAAATCCCCCAGCATATCAAGAAAGGCCTCTAATCTCAACTTGGTTCTAGAGTCAAGCTGATTTAGCTTATCACCTTTGATATTCAAAGTCGGTAATTCTAACTCATCCTTAATCACTATCTGCTCAATATTACGATGGCAAAATGCTTGAGTGTAGTGAATAATCCCATCTAGCTTTCTTTCTTGAATCTGCTTGTTAAGCTCTTGTAACCTAAAGTCTAGATCATATGGATAAGTATAGTCATGATAGAGCTGATAAATATTATCAGCTTCTTGCCAGCGAGGAAAGGCAAACTCCCGTTGGACTTCATTATAGATAATTCGAGCTCCAAATTCGGTTACATACTGATAAAGATCAACTGTCATCGGTGGTACTCCAATCAATCCTAACCTAAGCTCAGGCTCACTTGCTTCCCTTGCTTCAATCTCTGTAATCTTCTCTACTAACTGCTCCTTAAATAAATCAGGCTCTCCATTAAAGTCACTACAACTGACCTGATAGAGATGATTTTCAAAACCACTCGCTTTATAATCTTGGTAAGTTAACCGATCTATCTCTTCAGCCAAGGCCCGAATTTGATTAAATTTCTCTCTGTATTCTTCAACACTTTCCTGACTGACTCCAAAACAGTTTCTAAAACGTTCAATCTCTGCTTTAAGATCAACCAGTTTTCGCCCCTGCGGATAAGAGAATGGATGAATCTTAAGCCCCCTCTTCTCTAAGACTCCAGCCAAAGCTTCAGTATTAGAGCAGTCACCAGAAATCACTCCGACCACCTCTTTAATCTCATGGGCCAAACAGACACCATAAATCCCCTTCGTCCAAGCACAACAGCTTTTAGGAAAGCCATCCCTTTCAGCTAAATCTATGTAATCCGAATAATTATCAGCAGTCACAAAGATATTATTAAGATCAATTACCTGATAACCTGCTGCAAATAAGATTTCACTTGGTACTGTAGTTGTAATTCCGATCTTACTCATACTCCACCTCCAAAATTAAAAGCATTTAATACTTAATATTTAATAGTGAATAGTTGAAGTTCAAAACCTTTAAATCTAAATAAGATTGCTTTTAGTTTTTTATTATTCAATATTCATTATTCATTATTCAATATTCAATAAAAAAAAGAGGCACCACTGCCCCTAATATAGTAACTTGTTATTAGTTGTTAGTAACTTGTATTAATAATTTTTCTAATCACTAATCACTAGTCACTAAACCTGTTGGCCCGTAGTTTTGTTTATAGACAGGAGGATTTCGAACTGTCTGATTCAATTTTCACTGATTCATTATAGCATATAAACCAGCAACAGTGCAACATTAACCGATAAAATATCTAATAAAAATTATAAAGAGACCTGGATTAATCCAAGCCTCCTTCTTTATTAATTTAAAACTTAGCCGGTTCTTCATCTTCAGATGTATCTTCTTGAGCAATCTCTTCTTTAATCACTTCAACTTCTTGATCATAACACCGAACCATTAAGACAGAAGTATCAGCTTTATCAGCCACAATATCTGGAATAGAACCAAAGAGCATATTCTTAAAGCGCCATTCCTTAGAAGCCCCCATCACAATCAGATCATATTCATTATTAGCAGATTCACTTAAAATTCCATCAACTACTTCCCCTGCATAGACTACTTTAATATTTATATCGACTTCACCAGTTATAATCTCTTCAACCTCAGATAATGCCCTTTCTTCCTCAGCTTGAGCATCAACACCAGGCTTGACAACTCTTAATACTGTTACCGCTCCATTTTGAGTGCTTGCCAGACGCTGAGCAACCTCGACACCCCAATAAGCATGTTCACTGCCCCGGTAAGGAACTAAAATATCTTGCACTTCTTCTAAACCATTATCCTTTAATACCCCCACAGGACAAGGTGCCTGCCTGACAAGCTTTTTAACTAAACTATTATAGATATTACCAACACTGAAAGAACCATGCCAGCCTAACAACAAGAAATCAATCTCTTCTTGGGCAACTATATTATTAATCGTGTTAAACCTATCTCTAGAATATAAAATTCGAGGATTAATAATAATTCCCTCTTTTTCGCCAAAACCAACTGCAAGCTCTAACATCTCCTGCTGAACTTTTCTCCGTTCCGATAAAAATTCTTCCTTCTGCTCCATTAAATTAAGCGGTGTCTGTCCCGGTAACTCAATAATATTTAGAATTGTATTTTCTGCTCTTAATGGTCGAGCCTTAATCATTCCGGCAGAAACCCCAAGTAATGATGTTGCACTATCTGGATTAGCAACTGGAGTTAAAACATGATAGATTTCTTCAGCAGATTTTTCTCTTCTTACTTCAACCTCTTCCTTCTCTTCTATTGCTGGTTTACCAGTTAGTATTTCTTTCCAACTTAAACCAGTCATTGCAGCTTCTATCTTTGCTCTCTTCTTGCCCCAGACAAAATACCAAACAAAACCTAATACTACCAATCCAACTGCACTTAATACAGTAGCCAGACCAGAGAAAAAGATGATACCGATTGATGAGACAGCACCAATTAGAGGTAAAATAGGTGCACCTGGAGCTTTATATTCTGGTCGATATCCTTCAGGAGGATTGGCCCTCATAATTAAAACAGCTATATTGATTAACCCATAATTAATTAAAGTTAATACTCCTGCTGATTTAGATAAAAATTCAACATTGGTTGTTAAAATTAAAATTGGAATCAATACCCCAGCCACTAATATCGCTCGATAGGGTGTCAAAAATTTCTCATGAATCTCATTAATCCATTCTGGTAATGTCTGATCTCTTCCCATCGCAAAGCTGATTCTAGTAGAAGCCAAAACACTTGCATTAGCAGAAGAAGCTGTTGCCAATAAGGCAGCAAAAGTAATCGCTGCTGCAGCAAATGCACCACCAAAGAATTGAGCTGCTTCAATCAATGGAGCTTCTATATTAATTATTTCAGAATATGGAATAATCCCTGAAGTAACTAATAGTACTAATACATAAAATAAGGTTGGTATCAATACCGAACCCATTAGAGCACGAGGCATAGTATAACCTGGATCCTTTACCTCTTCACCAACTGCTGCAATCTCACCAAACCCAATAAAGGAAACAAAGATTAAAGCAGTAGTAGGTAATATCTCCCGACTACCATACGGCAAAAATGGAGACCAATTAGCAGAGTCAACATGAAAAAATCCCCAAGCCACAAAACCTGTTAAAATAATTATTAACGCTCCAGTAATTATATTTTGGGTTCGCCCAGTCTCTTTGGCCCCAATATAATTAATAAAGACAAATAACGCTCCAGCTAACAAGGCCAACAGAGTTTCATTTAACGGCAAAAATAGAGCTAAGTATTCACCAAAGCCCATCAGATAAAAAGCAACTGCAAAGGTCAAACTTAACCATAATGAAAAACCTGAAATGGTACCTAAAAATGAACCCATCGCTCGCGAAACATAAAAATATAAACCACCACTTTTAGGCATCCCACTGGCCAACTCAGAAGTACTAGAAGCTGTAATTAAAGCAGATATCCCAGCCAGTATATAAGCAAAAATTGCTCCTGGGCCAGCCTCACCAATAGCATACCGGGGTAGAATAAATATTCCTGCCCCAATCATCACACCAATTCCTATTGTTAAAGTTTCAGTCAAGCCTAAATCTTTAGCTAATTCACCTGACTGTTGAAAGTCATTATTTGAAGACATATTATTCCTGGTTATAAAAAACTGTTCAAAACTATATAAAATTAATTATAACCAGGTTTCACCTCCCTACCTTTTATTTTTT
>NZ_JALKBX010000095.1 GCF_023227745.1 Natroniella acetigena
GAAGCTCAGAAAAAATCTTTCAGAACGAGAAATCTCCCTCATGGTTCTAGGCAAAAGTTACACATAATTGTAATAAAACCCCACTTCAAATCCCTATACTTCAAATCCCTATAATATCAAAGAGCAGCTTGTCTAATTAAGAAGAGCGACTTTACTAAAGCTAATATTCCGACTTAGAAATTCCCTTTCCAATCCAATCAATCAAGTGCTTACGGCTAAAATGCCACTGCCTTCCCAGTTTTCTACCTGGCACTTGATATTTTTTAAGTATTTCTGTTAAAGTTCTAGTGCTAACCCCTAGCAATTCGCTTGCTTCTTTAAAACCTAAAATATCCTTCTTCATTATCTCTTTATCCTCTAATTTCTTATATAAGTTATATTCAGGCAATTCTAATTGATAAACAAAAACCTCTCTTAATCTCTTCTTACAGTCATACTGCAACTCTTGATTGATACTGATCAATTCTGCCTCACCTAAGTATTTATACTCATCAGTATCCAACTTAATAAAGATATAGATCGGACAAGGCTGAATTAAGTAATTAGTCAACGCCAAATTACCACCAGTCAACTTCTGTTCTCCTTCTAACCCTTCAGCTGTATAATAAAAAGCATCTTCTTCTAAGCGATCATGATAAGGGTTTGTCTTTTTCCAGTTACTTAAATCTGAAAATAAAACAATATACCCTGGATTCTCCGCAGTTCCAGTATATTTAATCCCTCTACTGGTATTGACCTTTAACTTCTGATAAATAATTTCTTGAGAATATACTTCTTCCACAACTAAACCGATTTCATTCATCTTGTTACCTCCTATATATTACTTTTGATCTTATTATATCAACTCCTTCCTTTTATTGTCAATTAATTTCCTGTCTTTTCTGCTAACTTGCTATTAAGTCTGAGGTTAAGGTTGAGTTTAAGTCAACCATTAAAACATGATTCTTTAGTATTTACTTAGACTTAGCCTTAATTCCCCTACAAAATGAAAAAAACTGAGCTTAAAAATAAGCTCAGTCTCTATATGCATAAATTTCATCTGCATCAAAGTATAAATCAATCTCTCTTTTAGCACTTTCAGTACTATCTGAAGCATGTACAATATTACCAGAATCTAAATTCAAAGCAAAATCACCTCTAATAGTACCTGGTTTAGCTTCGAGAGGGTCAGTCGCACCGTTTAAATTCCTAATAATCTGAATTGCTTCTTCTCCAGCAATTACCATTGCTACTATTGGAGCTTCAGTTATGTATGAAATTAAATCATCAAAAAAGCCTTTCCCTTCATGCTCTTGATAATGAGTTATAGCTAACTGTTCATCCATCCACATCATCTTCATCGCTTGAATCTCCAATCCTTTAGCTTCAAATCTAGCTACAATATCACCAATCTTTCGATTCAATACTCCATCAGGCTTAATTAATACTAATGATTGTTCCATCCTAAACTCCTCCAACTTTTTTATTATTTGTATGAAAATTCAAATTAACATTATTATAACTCATTTTCTTCCAAATTGCAATTATAATTGATGATTATGAATAACTTCTAATATCAACTCAGTTGGAAGTTCATCCAAAAAGCGGGAAGGAATCATAGTTTTAGTCTCACCAAACTGCTGACGCTGCCGAGTATAACTGATAAATAATCTATTTTCAGCTCGCGTCATTGCTACATAAGCTAACCGCCTTTCCTCCTCTATATCTTCAATTAACCCACTCTTAATACTACGTCGATGGGGAAAAACCTCTTCTTCCACCCCCACTATAAAGACAGTAGGAAATTCCAAACCTTTAGAAGCATGTACAGTCATCATCTTAACCTGATTTGATTGATCCAGATCATCTTGATCAGATAATAATTTTAGATCTCTCACGAAATCATCTAACTCTCGGTCTGGATTCTTTCGTTGATAATTTTCTGCTAAAACTAAAAACTCATTTAAATTATCCAATCTATTAAGAGCTGTCTCTGAACCATCTAATTCCAACATTGCTTGATAGCCACTGGTCTTTAAGATCTCATCAACCTGGTCAGGAATTGATAGACTGGATTCTTTAATAGCAATTACCTCTTCTAAATCCTTATGAAATGATCTTATCTTAGCGGCAGTCTTCTTACCTATACCTGATACATCGGTTGGCTCTTCCATAATATCGAACAACCCCAAGCTTTCATCCTCTTGATTAAAGCTTAACAAATTAAACTCCGGTACATATTCCTGAGCATGCCTAATTAATTTATCCAAGGTCTTAGCTCCAATTCCCCGTTTAGGAACATTAACAATCCGTTTCATAGCAATTGTATCTTGAGGATTAACTGCCACCTTTAAATAACTTATGATATCTTTAATCTCCTTACGATCATAAAATCCAAGTCCTCCTACTATATAATAGGGAATTCTCTTTCTAATAAAGGCTTCTTCTAAGACTCTAGATTGATGATTAGAACGGTACAAAATAGCAATATCATTATACTTATACCCACTAAATCTAACTAAATTATCAATCTCTTCTGTTATGTAATCTGCTTCAGCATACTCATTAGCTGCCTCACAAATAATAACTGGCTCTCCTTCAGCATTAGCAGTCCAAACTTCTTTATTAAATTGCTGATGATTACGAGCAATCAAGGCATTAGATGCATTAATAATATTGCCTTTAGAGCGATAGTTCTGCTCTAATTTAATCGTCTTACATTCAGCAAAATCATCTGCAAAGCTGAGAATATTATTCATATCAGCTCCACGGAATTTATAAATACTCTGAAAATCATCACCAACTACAAAGATATTATTATGCTTTTTAGCTACTAACTGGGCCAACCGATACTGAATTGGTGAAGTATCCTGATACTCATCGATCAACAAATACTTAAACTTGTCCTGATACTTGGCCAATACATCTTGATGCTCTTCAAACAACTCTATCGTCTTAGCTAATAGATCATTAAAGTCAAAGGCATTATTATCTTTTAATACTTCATTATACTTTTGATAAATATCAACAATATTTTGATAATACTCTTCACTTCCGTTACCTACCTCTTGATACCTAGCTAATAATTCATCTTCAGCCCACAACTTTAATTTAGCTTTATTAATTAATTTCAGAACAATCTTAGGATCATACTTTTCTTTATCTAGATTGAAACTCAAAATAATATCAGCAACCAAGCTCTTACTTTCATCCTGATCATAAATTACAAATCCTGATTGATACCCTAATTTCTTTAAATTCTGGCTCAAGATCCGAACACAAATACTATGGAAGGTACCAATCCACATCTGATCAGGCATTTCACCTAATAAATCTTTGATCTTTCTTTTCATATCTTGTGCTGCTTTATTAGTAAAGGTCAAAGTCAATATATTAACTGGACTAACCCCTTGGTCAATCAAATAAGCAACCCGATAGGTTAAAGCCCTTGTCTTGCCACTTCCGGCAGCAGCTAAGACTAAGACTGGTCCTTCAGTCGTTGTAACTGCCTCTTGTTGTTTAGTATTTAACATTGTTGATAAATTCATACTATTATTCCTCCTATACAATATTTCCTTTTAGCTGAGAAAACTCACTAACTTAATCTTTTCTTTTCTTGTGATAAATATTCTTCTACTTTAAAGATCTTACTTATTAACAGATAAAAAACTATTATAAAAATTAATCCACCAATAATAATTCCATAATTTTCTTTTACTATCAAACCTTCTTCAACAATAAAACCACTAATTACTGTTAAAAATGCTACTTTAGGTAATATTCCGAACAAAGATAATATAATATAAACCGAAAATTTAATTTCAGTCAAACCATAAGCATAATTCTGTAAATTTATCGGGATTATAGGAATCAATCTTGTTATTAATAATAAGCGATACCCATATTCCTCAATCCATAATTCCATTTTAGAAACTAACCCCTTCTTTTCTAACCAAGCCTTAATAAAATCCCTAGCAAAATATCTAGCAATTAAAAATGATGAACTTGCTCCTAATCCAAAACCAATTAATACAAAAACTGCCCCAAAAAACGAGCCAAAAGCCAAACCTCCTACTAACATAAAAAAAGGATTAGGTAAAAAAATAATCATTGCTACAGTATAAATAGCAATAAAAAAAGCAGGTGCTAACCAGCCCCATCCTGTTATCCATTTATTAAAAGCTAATAATTTTGTTACATCTTGATAATCAAATAATTCTAACTGATATCCTATAACTATTCCTAATAAGACTATAAAAATCAGAAACAACCACTTTTTATTTAACATCCTATCACCTCACATCAATTTCTTTCAATCGAACTAACGACTTAAACATTTTATCACACTTTTTCCGTTTTTTAAAATATCATCACTAGTCATTATAACAAAAAGCAGCCATTTGGCTGCTTTTTACTCAACTATTTATTTTTAATTAGCGGATATTAAATTCCTAAATCTTCTAATTAGTTTACCTGAATTCCTCTACATTCCCGTTTTAATTGATCACCTGTATATTAACTTAACGCGTTATGCTAGTTAATTTTGGTTCTTCCTCGATTTTTGTGAAAAATAAATTAGCTGACATACCTAATATCAACCTATATGAAAATTATGGAT
>NZ_JALKBX010000096.1 GCF_023227745.1 Natroniella acetigena
ATATCGGTTTTTTTGTATCTTTTTTTACTGTTAATTTATGTTATTTTTATTAAATCACAAAAGTCGTTGTTGAACCTTAATTTTTAAAACTAGACATAGAAAAACTCCAGCAAAAATGTTATTCTATCTATGGAAACATCCAGAATTCAAGATAGAATGTTGATAAAGCAATCCTTACTGATAGTGAAATAATTACTATTAACATCACATCATCCCTTTTCAAAAATTACCAACCCAATCTTCTAGTTTCTGGAGTAACCTTTCTTTCTCTGTTCGGAATTCACCTTCTGTTATCTCTTCTTTATCAAAGAATATCTCAATCAAGCATCTACTCTTAGGAGTAAGGGGGAGATTTCTTTGAATAATAACATCAAATCCGTCTAATCAATTGCCCCAAAATCTTAATCCCTGCTCTAATATCATCCACCTGTGAATTGGAAAAAGAAAGCCGCAGATACCTACATCCATCAGCTGGGTTGGTCATGAAGGCACTGCCAGTTACAAAAGCCACTTTCTGCTCTAAGGCCTCCTCTAGCAACTGACGGCTATCAAAGCCCTCCGGCAACTTAACCCAGAAAAAGAAGCCTCCCTCTGGTCTAAACCATTGTGCTGTCTGGGGAAAATGATCATCTAAGGCGTTAGCCATAGCCTCTAGGCGAGGTCGATAGAAATCTTTGGTCCGCTCAATCTGCTCTGCTAATAACCCTTCCTTCCCAGCCCGCTGAAGAATCAACTGACCAGCAGTAGCCGAAGCCAAATCCATATTCTGCTTAGCCTTACTCACCAACTGAACAAATTGCTTACTATTGTAAATCCAAGCAATCCGAAAGCCAGGTACAAAAAATTTAGAAAAAGACCCCAGTAAGATCACCCGATCACTAGAGTCATAGCTCTTTATGTAATCCAATCGCTGACCATAATAATTCAACTCACTATAAGCGGTGTCTTCAATAATATAAAAATTATATTTTTCAGCTAAATTTAGAATCTCCTTCCGCTTCTTGACCGACAGCCGAGCCCCCGAAGGATTGGAGTAGTCAGGTACTAAGTAGATAAATTTAATCGACTCTCCTCTTTGCTTAAGCTGGGATAAATAAACTGCCAATGCTTCGACCTTAATTCCATCTTCCTCAATCGGGATTTCTTTTATCTCAGGTCGATAACCCTTAAAGGCCCCAATCGCTCCTAGATAAGAAGGCTGCTCAACCACTATCCTATCACCAGGATTCAAAAAGACCTTACCTACCAAATCCAAAGCTTGCTGAGAACCAGAAGTAATAATCATCTCTTCAAACTCAGGAGTGAGTCCTCGCTCAGTCAAAAAGTCAACCAAATACTTCCGCAATAACTCATTCCCTTCAGTACTGCTATATTGATAGAACTCAGCCCCTTTGTTAGCTATTACCTCTTCAGTTATCTGCTTTAATCGATCAGTCGGAAAGATCTCAGTATCAGGAATCCCTCCCGCAAAGGAAATTAAGTCATCCCGCCCAATAATCCGCATCAAATCAGCTAATTCTTCATTTTCCATTTCTTCTAATCTATCTGCTAATTTTTCTTTCATTATAATAGCCTCCTCTATTTAATTTACTACTTACTACTAAGCTACCACGGCTTAGTAGCATTTCTTATACTTTTTGCATATTCATTTTGAAAAGAAAAATCTCTTTCATCAACTATCGCTAAGAGCTTTTCAACATCATAGTTTACTCTTCTAATTTCACTTTCTACCTTCTTATTAGTTATATTAAATAGAGCATAATAAACTTTTCTATACATCATCAATATTAATTTCAACTCCTGCTGATGCTAGGTCAAATAGACTTACTCCCAAGATAAATGACTTGACCCTCCTCGGGGCAAGTCACGAGGATTCCTCATTCCTAAAAACGAGCCTACTTCTGCTTAACATCAAGTATTAAGTAAGAAATCAGGTCTTACTGTTTCTCCAAAGACTTAAAATCCCGTCAACCCGACGGGAGATATGGTTTTTATGTATTTCACGAAAAGTCTTGCTTTTTAAACTTGTAGGCTGACGATTAAGGATTTCTGATACCTTGAATATTTTATGTAGCAAAGGAGCTTGATTATCGCTTTAATTCTTGCTACAACCCTATATATTCAGTTGTGGATTTATCACGTCAGGCTTTGCCTGTAAGAAGATTTAACTTAACTTATTCTTAGTATATCATATTACTAAAATAATATCGAATTATTTTAGTAATATCGGCACAAAACCAGAGGGCAAGCCCATCTGGTTTTGTGCCGATAAAACCTATAATACCATCTATCTTCTCTTCAAGTTCGTCTTTTATTTTGTTTAATGTTTCGCTCTTCTGGATAATGAGAAGCAATCCGAAGGCTATAACTCTAATCCACTTCCTCTCCACTTTCACCAGCACACCCAGTTAATAAAACAAAACTAATCACCAAAAGTATAGCTACTATAATGGTTCTCTTCTCAAACCTCTAAAACAGAAACTCCTCCCTCCTGTTTAATATTTAAAACTTTCCAACAAATACAAAAAGGCAAAGGAATCTATTAATAAATAGACCCCTTTGTCTTAATTTTTTGAAAACTTATTTTTTTCATGAATATTTAATTTAATATTATAGAAGACTCAGAAATTAATATCAAAGATACTTGTGAAATATTAAAGTTGAATCCAAATCGTTATTATCGCTGGAGACGTCATTTTAATAACCAAGGAATGGAGGGACTTAAAAACCATAATTCTACTCCTGATTCCTAACTCCCTATTCCTAACACTATATTGTAATTTAAGCTATATTTTAGTAAAATATAGCTTAAATTAAGGCGTATTACTATCCAATAAACCTTAATTCTGCTTTACTATTTAAGACTGTAATTACATTCATTTTATCCCCGTCTAGTTGACATACGAATATAACTCCACGGTGTTCTCTAATTTCTCGCTCCCCTTTAGCAAAGCCAATTAACCTACTCCTTTTCACTCCTTCAACTATATTGTGAATTGCTTTATGACGACTGATCGATTTTTGCCGCTCTTGATATCTTTTAATAGCATGATCAGTAGCATAAATATAATAATTCACATTAAACACCTCCTTATTGAATATATATTCAATATTCAACTTCAATATCTGATTTAATTATTCCAATTTAAGTTAATTTATTCCACAAAAGATTTAATTATCTATTACAGAACAAAGGGGTCTAAACAAGAACGAAATGACCTTCGACCATAATCTAAGGCTAAGTCTAGGTTAAACAAACCATTAAAAATCTTTTAAAAAAGTTATCAACAACCTTTAAAAACATAATTCCCTAAATAAAAAAAAACCTACTAAAAAAATAATAGGTTTAAGAATTAAATTCTAAATTATTCAAGAAAGAATCAATTATGTAATTAAGTTTATTTATAATTGTTGACTCCGAAAAATAATCAAGTTCTTCCTTGGCCAACAGAGCAAAATGCTCCATCATACTGTAAGCATATTCTAAAGAAGAATCATTTAAGATACAATAGTTAAGATCCTGTACAATCTCAGTAACTGCCCTTGGCCCTAAAGTAATATCACTTACTTCCATATCTATTTTTTGATTTAAACTATGTATTAAAGGCAACGTTAAGATATCTTGTTGTAGATCATTCCCAACTGTGCTTTCCATTTTACTTCTATTACTAATACAAACTAAAATATCTTCATTTATCTGATAAACAATCCCCAGATAGTTACCATAGTTTTCTAAATGTTCTATTCCTTCTTCAGTGACTCCACTTAGAATTCCTCCAATTTTACAACTACAAGCACTCAATGCTGCTGTCTTTAACTCAATTTTATTTAAATATTCTTCTTCGATTAAATCGAAATAATTTTTTTCTTCTTCTTGCTGCAATATTCCTTGTGTCAACTTAAATATAGTAGTAGTAATTTCAGATAAAATTACTTCCTCTTGATCTGTTATTTGTTGTAAGCAGCTGGCAAAAAAAAATCACCTATCACCACTGAAATATTATCATTCCACTTAGAATTTATACTCTTCTGCTTCCGTCTTAATAGAGTATTATCTATAATATCACTATGGATTAAGGTAGCTAAATATAAATATTCAATTCCTGTAGCAACTTTAATCAAATCAGTGGTAGATTGCTTTGGCCCAAGTTGGCCCGTTAATAACAATAATAATGCTCTAAAAAAATCCCCTCCAGTTATCTTTAAATAATCTAATACTTCCAGTAATAACTCATTCTCTATAATCAAATCTCTCGAATTTAGTCTTGATTTAATTAATCCCAACTCATCACTGAATTCTTCTTTCAACTCTGCAAACATAATCTTTTCCAACCCCCTATATTAACTCAACTGAATATCAGACACGTCTTAGTATTATTATATTTCTAGTTTGAATTTTTATACTGCTAAAATAAAAAAACTGTACATTAAATGTACAGAATTCATAAACTAAAATGGTCGGAGCAGCAGGATTTGAACCTGCGACCCCCTGGTCCCAAACCAGGTGCGCTACCAAACTGCGCCATG
>NZ_JALKBX010000097.1 GCF_023227745.1 Natroniella acetigena
AAAATAAATTATACCAAAAAACAAGGTGAAGTACAAGTTAACAATTTCCTATTATTAACATAACACAACAGCTTAAGATCAATTGATAATTTAAAATTGATAGTTAAAAACCTTCAAAACCTTTGAATTTATGGGCTTGATCTTCAACTCTCAATCATCAATTATCAACTATAAACTGAAGCTTTTTGATTGACCCTTAAATATTTAATTATCTGGCTTTGAACTAAAATTCTTCTTCTACTAACTCTTCAGCTAACCGATCCATATAACGAGTTATTTCATTTGCCCCTATCCCTTCAGCAAATTCATACTCATATTCAATCTCTTGTATGACACTATTCTCTGCAACATCTATAATCTCTAATTCAAATTCTAAAGTAACCTGATCAGAGTCAGCATCGAAATTGATAAGTTGGCCCATGATTATCTCTTGAGCACCTACCAGATTGGCTATATCTAAGCCAAAGGTTCTGTCTCGATTATCACTTAAGGCCTGACCTTGTTCATTCATTATCTGTTGCACATTCTTGCGATCGATCATATAGAATTCATCAGTAATCTTTCCTTCTAAACGGGACTGTAAGGCATTAATAAATGTCCTCTCTAAACCAGGTTGACCGGTTCGATTAAGCACAAAGACCAAAGCTCTTAAAGGTATATCTCCTTCAACCTGAGCTTGAGCTCGATGATAACGATCTGCTAAATCCTGATAATTAGAATCTACATTATAAGCCTCTTGATACTCCAGATAAGCCTCTTCCCAATTACCTTGTACTTCAAAACTATGCCCTCTGCGATAATGAACTGCTACCAGATCTTGTTCCATCTGATCCAATTTATTTTGAGCTCTAAAGGAAGTAGGGTGATATCTTAAGGCTAATTGATAGTACCTTCGAGCTTCTTCGAATCGTTCTGCTTCTTTAGCTTCATCACCTAATTCAACATACATTGCTTCCGCCTTCACTCTAGCTTCTTCTAAACGGGAGTTAGTATCTTCATAATCATCGACATACTCTAAAGCTGCTTCGTAAACCTCTACAGCTTGACCCCATTCTCCTCTGTTAGCATAGGCTTGAGCTTGATCATATAAATCTCCTGCCTTAGATCGTCTATAATACCGTCTTCCAAAATAAAAAAGACCACCGACTACTACTAATGCACCTCCAACCTGAATAGCTGTATCAGAATCAAAACTACTGCTATTATCATCATCTGTTCCAGCTTGAGAATTACTAGCCAATGCAGGTACTGTAATGTTAAAAACTAATAAAAGTACTAAACAAAAGATAATCTGCTTTTTCATCTTCTAATTCCCCCTTTTTCAATTAACAATTAAATTCAAAAAACAAGATAAAAAATCAACTCTAAAGTATACTTAATATTGGTGGTTGTTTTTGGTTTTCACTATTCACTAGTTACTAATTACTGTCAGCCAACTTATCTTTACTATATCTTTCATTTTAAAGTTGGCTGACTATAATTAATCAATAATAAAGACAACTGCTCTTCGCTCAACAATCCCATGTTCCTTGTCTAAATCTCTAAATAATCTAGCATTATCAGAATCTAAGATCAGATCGGTCGGCGCCTCACCAGAACGATTTATTACACTAGCTGCTTCGATTACCAATGGATTATCTCCAACTCTATCGATCCCCATAATTCCCTCTTCACTTCGAGAATAAGCAACTAAAGAAGATGCATTAGCTGGATTATCTGAACTTACTTCCGTTGGCCCGTATAGACTATACCCTTGACTATCAAAAACTTGAGGATAAAGAGCAGTTACTACATCAAAACCCCGAGCATCTATAACTACCGATGTATATTCAATCCCCTGTTCCACTTCTTCTTCAATCTCTATTACTTCTCCAGGAGAAATTTCACGCTTTGGCTGATCAATATACTCCTCAACATCATCGATTCTCTCTTGTGACTCCTGTTGAACTTCACCCTCTAAATAATAAGCCAAACCCTCCCTACCATCTAGTGGTAGTTCCATTGTTACTGTACTGATCTTCAGATCTGGATCATAGTCAGAATCAACGATCAAAGCTCCTTCTATAAAACCACGCACTTGAGTATCTACACGATCAGACGTTGCTACCATATCTTCCATAGTAGTCTGACTGTTAACCCTAACCCCATCAATAAATTCTGCAGCATTTCGATAAGCATCAACCCTGGCTGCTCGCTGAGCCATTAACTTAGCTTGGCCCCCAATATGATGTTCAGCAGCAACACCTTCTCCTTGAACTGCAATAATCCCTCTTTCCCAATCAATCCTAGCAGTCTCTTCTTGAACACTAAAAGCTGCTACATTGAGATTGATCAACAACAAAAAAGATATAATTAATACAGGTATATAAGTCGATTTTCGTAAATTCATTAATATTGCCCCCCCTTCAATTAAAAGCTTCACAATGAACAATTGACAAAATGTACAATAGACAATTAAAAACCTTTAAACACCCTTGATTTCAAGTGCTTAATTTCTATTAAATTGTCAATTGTAAATTGTACATTGTAAATTGCACTTACTGCTTACTTAAATTAATCTGACTACCGGAAACTCCAGTCACATCAACTGAAAGCTCACTTTGACTTGCAATCTCCCTAGCCAACTGCATAGGTAGAATACTAGTATTTAGATCAAATCTCGCTGAACCTCCTGAGAAATTCCTTAAATAGACAGCATCAACAAAGCTTATCCCCTTTAATTCAGCTTCAAAATCATCAACATCTAAAAAACTAATCCCGCTAATAGTCAACTGAACACTTCGCTCACCATCTGAAATAGCCTCAGCAACTACATCCAATAAGTACTCACTCATCTTGGCCCCCGCATTGGATAAAGAATCTCTAGCTGCAGCAGTCTCTGTAATATCTATTCCACTCTCACTGACACCATGAGATGCAACTAGCTCAGCTGTATCAGTCTTAACAACTTCAGCACTCAATGTAGCTCGATAAGAATAAAAACCTTGCCTCTCTTCTACAAACTGACTGGTAGCTTCTCCAATCACTAACAGATCAGCATCATACTCTGCCCTTAATTCACGAAAAGCTTCAGCATCACCAGCTAATGCCCGTCGGACTCCTTCACTATCTCGAACCTGATCTATCTGGTTTTGATCGATCAATCTAAATCCAGCATCTAACAGCTGACTACTAATTTCTCTCTCTGCTGCAGGTTCTGAAATAGTTCTAGCCCGATTCCATCTCCTTCTAATATATTCTTCCGAAGGAATAATTACCATAACTCTCGGATCTCCTGCCCGATGAATAACCAGATCTAGAGCATCTAAATCATCTTCTAAAAGTTCTTCCTGCACCAAAGCTCTTACTTTTACATGAAAGATACCATCTTGATTCCAAGTATCTAAAATCTCATAATCAGCTACATAACCTTGAGCTTGACTAAAAATAGAATCTTCAATCAGCTCATAATTACTAGATTTAGTCTGACTATCTATAAAGACCCCAACTCCTTTTTCTACTGCATTCCGAAAAGCAGCAGTAATTGCCATATCTCTAGCTTGAACTAGATTACCCTGATTTATATTGGCTCTCCCCTCCACCTCTACATATTGACCATCCTGAGCAGAGGCTATTATCGAGGAGAATAACAGAATTGTAATCAAAGCTAATAAAATAACGTTTTTATTAATCTGCACTAAACTAACCTCTCTTTCTATATCAGTGTACAGTGGATAGAAAAAATCTAAGAACGGATTTTTTCATCACGAAGGGTTCAAAGAACCCGAAGGAAAATCTTAAAACATAATTTAATTGATATATAGTTTCACTTTTAAAATTAAAATCTGCAACCAATAAACTTCAAAATCAGTTTCGAGAGGGCTAAAAACCAGCCCTTCCTCGACTAAATTTTTTTACTGCAAAAAAATTTAGAAAAAAACTTAAAAACAAAGGAAAATTAAACTCGCAACCCAAGCTAACTACCTATTTCAAATTAAATTCATTATTT
>NZ_JALKBX010000098.1 GCF_023227745.1 Natroniella acetigena
CACTCACAGACGAAAGGGTGAGCAAACTGAGAACACAAACATCAACCTAAGTTAGAGCACCAGACTTCGACCCTACATACGACAGAATATGATGAAAATATAGTGACTAAAAAACATTTACAATGCGTTACAAAAAAACACTAAAAATAATATCATTTGACATTAAATCATTAAAATGTTATTATAAAACAAAATAATAATTCATTTTATATAAGGCAGAAGAGGTGTTGAAGTTGCCTATTACAAATTTAAAAATTAAAAATTGTAAATCGCTTAAAGATATTAAACTATCAATTGATGATGTTAATTGCTTAATTGGAAAAAATGGAACAGGGAAATCTAATATAATAGAAGTTATTAAATATTTTTATGATAATTTAGATAATATAAAAGTTAGTAATGATTTGTATGATAAAAATAATCCTTATAGTAATTATATTGAAATAACTATAACTTATAATATTAATCAGTTTTTAAAAATTTCAAATAAAAAATCAATTAACTCTTATTTATTGGATAAGAATTTACATTCTATTTTTAAAGCTATTAATAAATTAGATAAAAAATATGCAAAAAATAATTTGATTAATTTAACTTTAAAACAATATAAAAATAATGTTCCTGAATGGAGTATTGATAATTATGATGACAGAGTACTAATAAAAAATCTATTTCCTATTTATTTTGTTGATACACGAAATTTAAATTTAACTAATTGGGAAGAGTTATGGACAATAATTGGTGATTTAAGTAGAATAAAACAAGAGTTTATAAGAAAAATGAGCTATAAAGATATAGATGATATTATTTCTGAGATATGTGGAAAAGAGAACCACAAAACTATAAAATATATTAAAAATGAATTTAAACAAAATGATATTACTATTAATAAATTTTCTTTTAAGGAAATATTTATACATTTATTGCAATTAAGTATTGCAGGTGAAAGTTTTAATTATAAAGAAGAAAATTTAAATTATTTCTCAGATGGTATAAATTCATACAATTATTTAAATATTATGGTGAATTTAATAAGTAAACTTTCAGAAAGAAAATTAAAAGATCCTTTAATTGTATTAGATGAACCTGAAATAGGTTTACATCCTAGTTATATTGATGATTTTGTTAATAATTTTTCTGAAAAAATAAAGAATATTAAAATTTTGTTATCAACTCATTCCCCAAGACTTATAAGAAATATAGTTAGAGAAAATTTTGACTATAATATGTGTCATCTTTCTTTAGAAAAAAATTATACTAAAATAAACGAGATGAAAAAAATGTCAGATAATGATGATAGGATAATGTATAGATTATCTGAAGCAGAGCCAAGTTTTTATTTTTCAAGATGCATTGTATTTGTAGAAGGATCTACTGAGTTAGAATTGTTTTCTAATAGAAATTTATTGGATATATTCCCTAATATAAAGAAAGTGGATTTTTTTGAGTATGCAGATGATGTTTTATATAAAATAATACATCCTAATATGCAAAATTTTGCTGTACCATATATTATATTAACTGATTTAGATAAGGTACTTACAAATAATAATGGAGAAGATGAATTTTCTTTTAACCATAATGAATTTGTTAATCCTATAAAAAATAATGATATAGAAGATAGAGAGAAATTTTATTATGGAACTAAAAGAAAACTATATTATTTGAGAAAGAGAATAAAAAAATCAAGAAAAGAAGAATTTTCATTTAAAAAAAATTGGTATTATACAAAAAGAAACAGTAATTTTGAATCTTTAAAAAATTCTATATTAGAATACTGTTTATATTATAATATATTTACTGTAAGTACTACCATTGAGGGGGTATTAATTAATAGAGCTAATTATGATGTTTTTTATAATTGGTTAAAAAAACAGAGAATTAAAAAAATGGATAAACAAAAATTAAAAGAAATATATAATTTTAAAAATAATGTTTCTTATAAGGTTACAGTTTTAAGACTGATTGTTAATGGGAAATATGATAATTTAGTTAAAATAATATCTAAAAAAGACATAGATGAGAATATAGATACCTCTGAAGCTAAAAAAATATATAATTACATTTATGAGATAAAATTTAGTGAGAATAAAAAAGCAAATGGATGGATTACTAGTTTTTTGAATCATTTTTTTTCTAAATATGAAAAAAGTGAAAGGTATGTCAAACAATATTTTCCTGAACTGTATAGCATTATAAATAATATTAAGAAAAAGTTAAAGATGGTAGAGTGAGTAGCAATAAGGTAGCCTATGGCGTAAATCCTAAACCTTGATGACTTGTGACTAAGGGAGTGTAGAGGCTAACTTAGTAGATTAGAAACAAAGCAAAAGCCAAGGTTTTAATGTTACTAGTATGAAATGTTTAATTTTCTGATATTTTTTCAGGATAACTTTCCTGAATTTTCGCTAAAGCGAGGCTTGAAAAGTACTCACTCTACTATTTATTATATAGAATTGAGGTGACTATTATACTAATGAAGTTTAAAAGCAAACATTTAATATATGATGAAAATTATTTTTATGTACAGATTGCAAAAATGAAAAAAATCCAAATTAAAGACATTTTAAGAAATAAAGAAAGTTATTATAATGAGATAAAAATTTCTAAAAAAAATGGATTTAGAAAATTGAGTTGCATAAAAAGTGATAGTCATCTTTATGAATTACAAAAAAACTTAAATTGCTTTTTTAACAAGATACCTATTTCTAATAGTGCATTTGGTTTTGTCAAAGGTTATGGATATAAAGATTTTCTTAAATATCATATAGGAAAATCTGAAAATAAGAGATATTATTTAAGAATAGATATAAAAAATTTTTTTGATTCCATAAATTCAGATTTATTAAGAAGAATACTAGATGTTTATATAGAAGTAGATGAAGTTTTAAAATTAGTTACTGATATTGTTACTTTAAATGATAGATTGCCTCAAGGGGGAGTTAATTCTCCAATATTATCAAATATAGTTTTTCGTCAATTAGATTTAAGAATTGAAAAATATTGTAAAAAATTAAATTTTAAATATAGTAGATATGCTGATGATTTGCTTTTTTCTTCTAACAATGAAAAATTACTATATAAAAGGTTTGTAAGATTATTAGAAGATATAATTTCTTCAGATGAATTCAACTTTCAATTAAATTATTCAAAAATGATAAAAGAAATAGAAGAAATATCTTTAAATGGTTTTGTAGTAGGAAAAAACATTAGATTATCTAGAAAACGTAGGAAAGATATAAATAAGATTTTATTTTTATATGAAACAGGAGCAGATATTAAAGATATTAAAGAATATCTTGCTAGATTAAATAAAGCAGATTTTAATTATTTAAGGAATAAAAAAGATGTAAATTTTAAAACTGGTGAATCTTTAATTCAATTTTTATGTGGATACAGGTCATTTTTAATTGATTGGTCTCTAGACGAAAATAAAAATTATTATAATAAACATCAAAGTTTGATTAGGAGAGTTGAAAATTTAATTGATAATATAATAGAATTACAATCAAATTAAGATTTTTGTATTAAATTCGAGGATAGTAAATATATATACCTCGATTTTTTAATTTTAAGAATGATATTAAAAGCGTAGCATATTCCGTCGTATAACAGCAGGTTAGCGACATCCAATTGTTAATCATAACCGAAGGTCGAGCTGACTTATGAAATTCAGATGTATTGATGAAGTTGCATTGCAGTAAAGGGACGTCGCGAACCTGCGGGACGTTGTATGTCCAGCGAAGCTGGACATATCCAAC
>NZ_JALKBX010000099.1 GCF_023227745.1 Natroniella acetigena
CAAAATAAATTATACCAAAAAACAAGGTGAAGTACAAGTTAACAATTTCCTATTATTAACATAACACAACAGTTTAATTATGATAAACTAAGCTTAAAGTGACCTTTGATCAAAAACTAAGATTAAGTTTGAGTCTAGCTAATCCATAAAAAATTTTAAAATCAGAAAGCTACGACTATTTCTAAAAATAATAATTTCCTAAACAATAAAGGTTTATACAATATTTCTAGTATTATTATAAATGAAAGGAGAGAAAAATGAAATCAAAATATGTAATTGGATTAACTTTATTATTAATAATTGTTTTATTTGGTTTTACATTAGGACACTTAGGAGTTCTAACACTTCCAAATAATAATGTAGAAGATAATAATGAGATTACAGAAGGACAAGATGATTTAGAGTTTCAACCTAAACTCTATAATAGTAATTCAGATGAGGACTTAGATGAGGACTTAGAAGAAGAATTAAATGGTTTTAAAGAGACTATTGAAAGGTAGGCAAGAAAATATCCAGACACTTTATTTCTAAGTGAAGAGACTGAAGAGAAGGTAATTGCCCTTACCTTTGATGATGGCCCAGAGCATATAAATACACCAGAAATTTTGGACATATTAAAAGAAAAAAATATTAAGGCAACCTTCTTTGTGTTAGGACAAAATGTCAAGCAATTTCCTGAGATTGCTAAAAGAATTACAGACGAAGGACACCAAATTGCTAATCATTCTTGGGAACATGAAAACTTCACCGATTTAACCAATGAAGAAGTCTTATATGATGAAGTGATACCAACTTCAGAAAAGATTGAAAAAGTTACAGGGGTTTATCCTACAATTGTCAGACCACCCTTTGGTGCTATCACTGATGAAACTATTGAATTCTTAGGCTATCAAGGGTGGAAACTTGTTAATTGGTCGATTGATAGTTTTGACTGGCATTATGCCCAAGACACTCATGAAGAGATCGTAGGTCAAGTCGAAAGACATTACCACCCAGGAGGAATTGTGCTACTGCATAATGGTGTTATTCATAAACAAACTGTTCAAGCTCTACCTGAAATAATAGAATTATTAAGAGAAGACGGTTACGAATTTAAAACTGTTGATCAATTATTATTTTAAATCTAATTTCTTAAAACTCCAAGCTGTAACTAAAAAAGGATAGAAGCTTTAAAGCTTCTATCCTTTCTAATTAAGTCTTATCAAACTAGCCAGATTACCAAAAATCCTAGAGCCCAACAATAATAAGCAAATAAACTTAGCCGTTGTCTTTCAACAATCTTTAGTAATAATTTAAGTGCTACATAACCAGATATTACCGAAGTGACTGTTCCAACAATAATCTGAAAGACAGTTATCTCTCCAATACCAACCTGCATTAAATCAATAACTTGCAATAAAGTAGCTCCTAAAACGACAGGAATAGATAATAGAAAAGAATATCTCACAGCCAATTCTCTATCTAAGCCCTTAAATAAACCTGCTATAATTGTAGTACCTGAGCGGGAAAGACCAGGAAAGATAGCAGCCGCCTGAGCAAAACCAACTACTAATGAATCACTAAATTTCATCTCTTCCATTTCCCGACCATCATCATTAATTCGCTCAGAAATCCAAAGTAATGTTCCTGTCACCAATAACATCACACCAACAACTATTGTAGAAGCAAATACGCCCTCAAAGAAACCTTTAAATAAGACTCCAATCACCCCAGCAGGAAGAATTCCAATCAAAATATACTTAGTAAACTTACGATATTTAAAATTTGTCTTAAATTTAGTAATTCCAATTATATCCTGCCAAAAGACGATCATAATCGCAATCAATGTTCCAAAGTGTAAAAATATACTTAATGTTAATCGTTCTTGAATTCCAAATAAATGTTGTACAAGTACTAAATGCCCTGAACTACTAACAGGCATCGGATCTACTACCCCTTGTACAATTCCTAAAATGATAACTTCAATTAAGTCCATCTTCATCCTCCTATACTACCAGCTACTTATTTAAAACCCAATCTATTATATCATCTTTACTGACTAAAGATCAATTTCTTTCTATATGACTTATACTAAATTAAGTTTAAGTAAAACCTAAGCCCTTATGCTTTTAACGGTTGGCTTATCCTCGCTATGTTGATCAATAATCTTCTTCACAGAGCCAAAACTACAAACCCTTAGACCATCAATATTTGCAAAACATCCTACGACTAAATATTTTGTCTTTCAATATTTTCTTTTAGCTGAGAGTATTCTTGCTCATCATTTTCTGATCTTTTTGCCTCACATCATTACCTTCTTTGAAAACTTTATTTTAATCAATCTCCTGATAGTCATCAATATCTATTATAGTTTCATCATCTTCTTTATTCTGACTATACTCTTGATTTATAGTGCTTGTCCCAAAATTAAAACTACCCGAAATTATCTTCCCTTTAAATTTATTCTTAACAATAGATCTAATCCTGACTCTTGTAAGAGGGATTATTAAAGAAAAACCAGCTAAATCGGTCAATAAACCAGGTGTCAACAACATCGCTGCCCCAAGTAAGACCAATAGACCATCAATCAACTCATCTTTAGGCATCTTGGCCCGGGCCAACGTAAGTTTAGTCTTACCTATAATAGCTAAACCTTGTAATTTAGCTAATGAAATACCGACTATTCCAGTACTAGCTACTAAAAGAATAGTCCAACCAAGCCCCACATACTCACCAACCTTGATTAAAAAATAGAGTTCTGTTAACGGAACTAAAGTAAAGAGTAAAATTAATTTTACCACTATCAACCCACCTTTTTTCAGTAAATATACTTTATATATTCTTTATCAATAATCATTATCCTTTATTATTTAATAATTTTGATTATATAAAACTTATTTGATATTTAGTGGCACTTTGCCACTAAATATCAGTTTACAGTTTACAGTTGACGGTTGACAGTTAAAACCATTAGA